>NZ_CEYAVF010000001.1:0-11074 GCF_982785585.1 Reinekea sp.
GGCGCATCTGCAACGCAAGGCTGTCTGGCTAGACCGGCTGTTTGGTGTGGTCTTGGTCGGTTTGGCCGGCAAGCTGGCGCTTGAGCTACTCTAACCCGACTGGGACCGCCGGCCTGCGCAGCTGGAGTCACTCAACCTGTTCGCTTATGCCCTCGGTAACCCGAGTGACCCGGTATCCAGCCTGTTTAAATTGCGCTAACAAACCCTCCTCACCGGCCATATGCAACGCGCCCACCGCGATACACTGGGGCGATGCAAGCATCTTGGCACGCTTAAATTGGTCCATCCAGTCGCGATTGCGCTCACTCAGCATCGCCGCCTCGACGGTCGGGTAGGATTTAAAGTCGGCTGCACGGTAGAGCGCCTCGACATCCCCCTCCTGCCAGTAACGCACCATATCTGCCACCAGCAGGTCGACTCGATCCAAGTCATTGGTCGAGAAGGTTATAAATTCATCTGGAATAGCTGCCGCCAACTCATTGAACAGGGTCATCTGCTGCATCACCGTTTCCAATGGTCGAATGGGTATGTCTTGTGCCTTGGCCTGCTCAGCCAAATACAGATCCAGGCCCTGGTCAGTGGCGAAGCTACGCTGCTCAAACAGGCTCAGGGTTAGGACGTTGACCACGGCCCAGGGCTTGAGGCCTTGGAGATTGACTAACGGCAGGCCGGCGCTGTCGGCCAACGCAGTTAGGTGACGGTACGCGTCAGCGCTGACCTGGCTCTTGAGCGTCTGACCCGCTGCCAGCTGCATGATGTTGCGAACCTGCTGCAATGTTGCCGGCTCACTCAGGGCAGCAGGATCGATCTCGAGCCATAGATTGGCACAGCGCCGGAACACCCGGTCGTAACTGTCCGGCAAGGGGTAGGCGTCCGGTTGCAATACATGGATGGTGCCGAACAGATACCATTCCTGCTCGCCTTGTACATGCCATATCGATGCGCCTATGACGCTGGCGGAATAACATAAACTCAGGGTGAGAAGTAATACACGCATAAAGGTACCTTTAAAGGACGATTCGCCCACTATTGGAGACGGGAGCCGTTCCGAGCTAGAAAACGAAGTTACATATTGTTGCGCCCTATTATGCCCACTGTCTTACCGGACCAACAACGTAACCGGGGCATCGGGTGCTATAACATCCAGCTGCGCGACCCATGCTAAAATCCATTTTTTCCCTTATACTGCGCCTTTTCCCCTTTTTGGTGGGCTCCATGGCACAAATCGGCAAGTACAACACCCTTGAAGTCACCTCTATTATGGACTTTGGGGTCTATCTCGATGGCGAGAACCTTGAGGCAATCCTGCTTCCGAAGACTCAGGTGCCACCCGATACCGAGCTGGGTGACTGGATCAATGTCTTTATCTATCTGGATTCAGAAGATCGACTGATTGCCACCAGCCTGAAGCCCAAGGCTGAGGTGGGCATGTGTGCCGCCTTGGAAGTCAAGGACACTACCTCCTTTGGTGCTTTTTTGGACTGGGGTCTGCCCAAGGAGTTGTTGGTGCCACTCGGCCAGCAACGCAAGCCGATGGAAGTGGGGCAAACTCACGTGGTCTATCTATTTGTCGATGAACACACCATGCGCATTACCGGCTCGGCCAAATTGAGCAATTATCTGCGCGAAGAAACCAGCAACTATAGCGTCAATGATCGAGTCAGCCTACTGGTCGTCGGCCGCACCGATATTGGCTATAAGGCGGTCGTCGATCAACTGTACCTGGGTATGATTCTAAACGCCGACCTACTGCAGCCGCTCAAGGTGGGCCAGCAGTTGTCGGGCTATATTAAGAATATCCGCGAAGACCAGAAGATCGATCTGGCGATTCAGCTTCAGGGCCACGAAGCCCGCCTCGATATAGGCGAGCGTATTTTGGTCGAGCTCAAGGTCAATGGCGGCACGCTGCCGCTGTCCGATAAGAGCTCGCCCGAGGCCATCTACAGTACCTTTCAGGTCAGCAAGGGTAACTTTAAAAATGCGATCGGCCGGCTTTTCAAGCTACAGAAGATCCGTATTGAGCCGCATCAGATCGTTCTATTGGATAGCGAATAGCCCAGCATCGACCTGTGCCCTGCCTAAATGGATAGCGCACCGAGCCACCGGGCTTAGGTGCATCAATCGGGGGGCAGGGCCTGTGGGTAGCCGCAGGTTAAGCCTTGACCCAGCCATATTATTATCGCTGTGTGAAGCTGATCCGCAGTATCGTCAATAATCCGGCATAAAAAGATCCATTTAGAGCCAATATAAAACTTCCCTTGGGTGAACATCCACGGGCTGTTAAAATTCCTGCTCCTTTCCTGGTAACCCCACTGACATGGCCACCCAACTCAATCCCAGCCAACAAGAATCCGTACAGTACATCAGTGGGCCTCTGCTGGTGCTGGCCGGCGCGGGGTCGGGTAAAACGTCGGTGATCACCCAAAAAATCGCCTATCTGATTCAGGAATGCGGTTATAAGGCCCACAATATAGCCGCCGTGACCTTTACCAATAAGGCCGCTCGAGAAATGAAGGCCCGCGTCAGCAAGCTGGTTAAGGGCAAGCAGGCCCATGGTCTAATCGTCTCGACCTTCCATAACCTGGGTCTGAATATTCTCCGCAAGGAGTCCCTCCATCTGGGCCTTAAGAGCAACTTCACCCTGTTCGATGACCACGATTCCAAGGCCCTGATCAAGGATATCATCTTGCGCACGGCGCCCAATGCGGCCGATGAACTCGATTATTTTCGCAACCTGATTAGCCTGTGGAAAAACGATCTTAAGGACCCGGAGCAGCTGGTCGGCAAGATGGAGGACGGCAACCACGAATTGGCCGTGGCGATCTATGCCGAATACAACCGGATGCTCAGCGCCTACAACGCGGTCGACTTTGACGACCTGATTCGCTTGCCGGCGACCCTATTTTTAAACAACGCCGAAGTGCTCGGCAAATGGCAGCGGCGGATCCGCTATCTGCTGGTCGATGAGTACCAGGACACCAATATTTCCCAATACCTGTTGGTCAAACTGCTGGTCGGCGAGAACCAACGCTTTACTGTGGTCGGTGATGATGATCAGTCGGTCTATAGCTGGCGCGGTGCGCGACCGGAAAATCTGGTCCAGTTGCAGGAAGACTTTCCGCACCTAAGGCTGGTTAAGCTGGAGCAAAACTACCGCTCGACTGGCCTGATTTTAAAGGCAGCTAACACCGTTATCGACAATAATCCACACGTCTTCAAGAAGACCCTGTGGAGCGACAAGACGTTCGGGGATCCGATCCGCATTATCCGTTCCGGCTCGGATGAGTCCGAGGCCGAACGGGTGGCCAACGAAATACTGCATCAACATCTGGTGCGCCGGGCCGACTACCGCGACTTTGCTATCCTCTATCGGGGCAATCATCAGTCGCGCATTATGGAGATGAAGCTGCAACAGAATCGGATTCCCTACAAGATCAACGGCGGCACCTCATTCTTCGCCAAGGCTGAGATCAAGGATCTGATGAGCTATCTGCGTTTGCTGATCAACCCCGATGATGACGCGGCCTTTTTACGCATTATCAATACCCCGCGCCGGGAGATCGGCGCGGCGACGCTGGAAAAGCTCAACGACTATTCCGCCGTGCGCGGTGTCAGCCTGTCCGCGGCGAGCAGCGAAATCGGCCTGCGCCAGCATCTATCGGCCAAGTCCGGCGCCCGCTTGGAGCGTTTCAGCGCCTGGCTCGAGCGTACTATCCATAAGTTACACACGGTCGAGGATCCGGTCGTGGTGATCCGCGAGATGCTCACCGATATCAACTATGAGGCCTGGCTGCGGCAAGACAGTCAGAGCGACAAGATGGCGGAGAAGCGCCTCGCCAATGTCCATATCCTGGTCGATGGCCTACAGTCTATGCTGGAAAAGGGCAATGATGAGGACGACTCGGACCTGGCGATCGGCGATGCGATCGGCAAGCTGGTATTGCGCGACCTGATGGATCGACAGGAAGAGGAGGATGAAACCGACGCTGTGCAATTGATGACCTTGCACGCCTCCAAAGGATTGGAATTCCCCTATGTCTTTGTCATCGGTATGGAGGAAGAGTTGCTGCCGCACCGAAACTCGATCGAGTCGGGCGATATAGAAGAAGAACGACGTCTGATGTATGTCGGCATTACCCGGGCACAAACCACCCTCACCCTGACCTACGCCGCCAAACGCAAACAGTTCGGCGAGCTGCACGACTGTACGCCGAGTCGCTTTTTAGATGAGTTACCGCAGGAAGACGTGAAGTGGATTGGTACCGACAAGATTGACTCACCGGCCGATAAGGCGAGCAATGCGCGCACCATCAGTGATTTGCGCGCGCTGTTAAACGGCTAACTGAGCCCCGGGTTGAACGCGCGTAAGGCGCTCAACCCGGGGCCTCTGGGCTCAGCCTACTTCTTGTCGGCGATCAGTTCTAAATCGGCCATACGCAACCAGCCGTGGAAGTCGGCGACATTGGCCGGCAGTACCACTCGGGTCGTGGCATCGGCTAGGGTGCCGACCTTGGTAAAGAGCTTTTCGGCCAATTGCAGCCGAATAGACGCCTCGCCACCCTCGGCATGAATCGCCGCACCAATTTTCTCGATCGACTCTGACGTCGCCTTGGCGATGGTCAAGATCTCTTGCGCCTTACCTTCGGCCTCATTGATCAACTGCTGCTTATCACCTTCGGAGACGTTAATGGTTTCGGTCATCACACCTTCAGAGACATTGATGCGCGACTGCTTGTCCCCGAGGCTTTTCGCCAAGATGGCGCGCTTTTCTCGCTCGGCGGTGACCTGCCGTTCCATCGCCTCGTTGACGCTGGCAGGGGGCAGGATGTTTTTAATCTCGAAGCGCAAGACGCGAATACCCCAGGCACGACCGGCGGCATTGAGCACTTCAACGACCTTGGAGCTGACCAGGTCACGCTCTTCAAAGGTGCGTTCCAGATCCAGGGTGCCAATCACCGACCGGGTTGTGGTGCGCGCCAACTGCACGGCCGCATCCATATAGTCGACGATGCCATAGGAGGCCTTGCTCGGATCCTCGACCGCCAGATAGATTACACCATCGACCTGCAGGTTAATCTCATCCTTAGAAAAACAATATTGCGGCGGCACATCGACGGTCATTTCTTTCAGGTTAACGCGGTCAGAAACCTTATCGACGAACGGTACGATGGCGTGAAAGCCAGGTTCCAACGTGCGTTGATAGCGGCCAAAACGCTCGACAATATAGGCCATCTTGGTCGGCACGAAATAGAGCGAGCGAAAAAATTGAAAGGTCACCGTGATGAAGATGACCGCCCAAACCGCGACGTTAAACGTATCTGCTATTGAGTTAGATTCCATAGGTCGGTCGCCTTAGCTTTTAAACTGTTTAGTTACTTGATCGACACCTTCGAAGATGCCCTTCACGCGGGCCATCTCACCCGGCAACACCGAGATGTCGGAGCTCGCCAAAATCTTGCCCAGCTCTTCGACAAACTGATCGACCAGACGCATCTTGATGGCCGTATTGCCGCCGGGCTTATTGATCGCCTCCGCGACAAGCGCAATGCCGGTAGCCTGGGCGCCAGCCAACAGGGAGATTTCTCGACCGCGGCCTTCGGCTATATTGATACGCCGTTGACGTTCACCGATCGACAGGTTGATCGCTTCTTGACGAACCCCTTCCGACATATTGATCTTGGCTTCTTTCTCGGCCGTGGCCAAGGTGATATCGGCGCGTCGGTCGCGCTCTGCGACCATCTGTTTCTCGAGTGTGGTGACCACATGGGCCGATGGACTGATATTGGCGACCTCGTAGCGGTACACCTTGATGCCCCAGCTTTCCGAGGCCCGGTCAATTTCCCGCACGATTGTTTCGTTGAGCGTTTCGCGCTCGGAGAAGATTTCCCCCAAGGACAGCTTACCCACCTCAGACCGCATGGTGGTCTGGGCCATATTGATGGCCGCCAGGCTGTAGTCGCCGATGCCATAGCTGGCCAACTGCGGATCCATGACCTTGAGATAGACCAGGCCGTCGATTTCCACCTGGATATTGTCCTTGGTGATACAGTGCTGCGGCGGGATATCGAAGACCTGTTCGCGAATTTCATGGCGATAGGCTACTCGATCAATAAAGGGCACAATTAGATGCAGACCGGGCTGAAAAACAGTGCGAAACTTCCCGAGCCGCTCGATCACAAAGGACTCGCGCATCGGCACCACGATCAGAAATAGCTTGAGGATAAAGAAGGCGGCCAGCGCCAGTATGGTAAAGAGTGTCATCTTAATTCCCTTCCAGTGGTTTAACGATAAAACAATTGCCATCTCGACCGATAATGGTCGCCGATTCGCCGGCGCCTAGCTCAACCTTCGCCTGGGCCGGCCAGCTGGTGCCTGAGTATTGAATACGACCTCGCCCAGAGGGCGTTATCGCGTCCTGCACCAGCACAATCTGACCCATAGCATCGACCAGCTCGTCGGTATTATCAACTCGCGATTCGGACGGATAAAGCCTAAGCAGTCCGGTGCGCAGAACCAATACAAAGGCGATTGAGGCGATAAAAAAGGTTAGCAGAATATTGGCCATTCCAGAGATATGACCGAAATGGATTAGGCCGCCGGTCAGCAGCGCGGCTGCGCCGATAAAGCCGAGCACGGCGCCAGGCATCACCAGCTCCATCAGTATCAAGAGGACACCCAGCACGAGCCAAACTAGCGGTAAGATTGCCATGAATTCGTCCCTCTGGGTCGATAAACGATTGCGACCTCCGCCTGAATCGGCGAGCGGCACCCCAACGGTAAGGATAGTACCTAGAGCGCACGAAAAGAAGGGCGCTGATGGACTAGCCTAATTGGGTTGCTAAGCCTCGACCGTTGGCCAGAGACTTAGCAACCCAAGGGATCAATGCTGGTGGCCACCGGCTCCGTGCACATGCCCATGTTCCAATTCTTCTTCGGTGGCATCGCGTACTTCTGTGATAGAACCGGTAAAGTGCAGGGTTTTACCCGCCAAAGGGTGGTTCGGATCGATGGTGATGTCGTCACCGTCCATCGCCGTAACGGTCAGTTGCATCGGGCCATTCGGCGTA
Organism: Reinekea sp.; assembly: GCF_982785585.1. Taxonomy (NCBI): domain Bacteria; kingdom Pseudomonadati; phylum Pseudomonadota; class Gammaproteobacteria; order Oceanospirillales; family Saccharospirillaceae; genus Reinekea; species Reinekea sp. The sequence goes on from NZ_CEYAVF010000001.1 coordinate 7,068, forward strand.
TCAGCGGTAAATACCATGCCGGGTTCAATCTGTTCGACGCCTTCAAAGGCACTCTTCGGCACAACCTGCACCAGGGCTTCATCGTGTTCGCCGTAGGCGTCCAATGGTTCAATCACCACGTCAAATTCGTCCCCGCTGGCTTTACCCAGGAGCGCACTCTCCAGGCCAGAAATAATATTATGGCCGCCGTGCAAGTAGACGAGGGGATCGTTCGCTTCGGAGCTGTCGATCAGGATTCCATCGCTGTCCTGCACATTATACTGGAGCGTCACTACCTTATTTTCTTCAATCATTGGGTTGTCCTATCGATTACATATATGAGTATCAAGTTAGCCTAAGCCCGACTGTGAAGGGTTTGGGCAGCGTCGACCTGGGTCGACGAATTAAGCGTAAATTTTGTCCTACCCTGGTCAGTTGGGGTCATTGTGTATGATTCAACCCCGTTTTGGGCTTCAATCGAATCGTGTGCGCTCGACTGAGACTTTTCTGACATCGAGCGCGGTTCGACCGTGCACTCTGTTAGACTGGCCGCCTATCCCCTGGATCCAGAATTAATGTCGAACACCTCCGCCTTACTGAACAGCCAATTTCGCATCTATTTTATCGCTTCCTGTTTCGCCACACTGGCCGTCTGGATGATACGTTTTCTGTTGGCCTGGCTTATTTGGCAACAAACTACGTCATTTTTTTGGGTCGGGGTGGCCAGCACCAGCCTGCTGTTACCCTCGCTGATTATCACGCCGATCTTTGGCGTTATTTCCGATCGCATCAATCTTAGGCGCGGCATGATCTATTGGCTGGCCTGCCAAGCGACGGTTACGCTATTGGCTATTGGCCTGCTGCGCTTCTCGCCACTGAGCCTGGCGCTGCTCTTAACCCTTACCTTTGCCTTCGGCGCGATTGCTGCCGCCGGCTCGCCCTTACGCCTGGCCCTGATCCCTCGTTTGGTGAGCCCGGATGAACTCAGTAATGCCGTTGGCTTAGGCGCCATGGTGTTTAACAGTTCGCGCATCGTTGCGCCCGCCATTGCCGCCTGGTGCCTGACCTTTATGAGCCCGAGTGGGGTTCTGGTGCTGGCCGGTTTGGCCTTTTTAACCGCCGCCCTGCTCAATCTGCTCCTGGATGAACATGCCAGTCCAGCAGGTCGCACGGCCAGCAGCCGGCCTGCCAATGGTTGGCAGGAGTTTACCGCCGGTGTACGGTTCAGCTGGTCCGACCCCGCGATTCGGCTACTCTGTACCCTCACTCTGATCAACAGCCAGGTCGCCCGCTCGCTAATGGAACTGCTGCCGGCCCTGTCGGGTCTATTTACCGCCGGCACGGCAACCGACCTGGCCACCCTAACCGCATTCGCCGGGGCGGGGTCGATTCTTGGTGGCTGGTATATGTCCACCCTCGGGCGCGACACCCGACGCCTGGTGCGCGTATTGATCGGGGCCATGTTTTTCACCGCTCTGGCGATTGTACCGCTCCTGTTTCGGTTATCAATTTGGCCGATGTCGGTCTTTATTGGTTTGATTAGCCTGCTGATGACCCTATTGGGTACTGGCTCGCAGATTCTCTTGCAGCGTCAGACCGTGGATGGGATGCGCGGCCGGGTGCTCAGCTTATGGATTACCCTCGCCATCGCCGGTGCCGCCTTGGGCGCGTTAATAATGGGTGCCATTGCCGAGTTTCTTGGCTTTCCCGTTATGCTCTCGCTGATGCTGCTATTATCCCTGCTGAGCACCGCTTGGCTGTCGCGCCGCGGCTCATTGATTTACGATAGAGCGTTGCCGGCCGACCCGCTGACAACAACCCTGCAACCCCAACCTTAGGAAGGCCTGTGCAACCGATTCGCGACTTTACCAGCCTGTTTTTGCAGGACCGACCCATGATAGATGTCCGGGCACCCGTGGAATACGCCAAGGGTGCCTTTCCCAGCTCACACAATCGGCCGCTTATGGTTGATCACGAACGGGAGGCTGTTGGGACCTGCTATAAAGAACAAGGCCAGGCGGCGGCGATCGATTTGGGCCATCAGCTGGTCCAGGGCGACCTCAAGGCCGAACGCGTGCAGGCTTGGGTCGCCTTTGCGGCAGAGCATCCGGAGGCCGTCCTCTATTGTTTTCGCGGCGGCCTGCGCTCACGCATCAGCCAGCAGTGGCTCAGCGACGCCGGGGTTGATCTGCCCATGATCGAGGGCGGTTACAAGGCATTGCGGTCTTTTTTGCTCGAACAGTTACACGAGCGCTTAAGGGTCGGCCATATCAGGGTGCTATCGGGCGCCACCGGCTCGGGCAAGACCGAGGTAATTCGCTCGGTTGATCAGGCGATTGATTTGGAAGGCATGGCCAATCATCGCGGCAGTGCCTTCGGGTACACCGGCAGCACGCAACCGGCGCAAATCGATTTTGAAAATGCCTGGTCGGTCGCCTGGCTCAAACTTGCGGCGCGCAGTTCCGGACCGGTGCTGTTCGAGGATGAGGGCCGGTTGATTGGCCGGGTGGCCGTATTGCCGGAATTTTTGGTGCTCAGCCAAGGAGCGCCCATCGTCAAGTTGACCGTGCCGTTGGAACAACGCATTCAACGGATTTGTCGAGACTATTTTCAGGACGCCTATCAGCGCCACCTCTGTCACGGTGAGCAAGTGGCCCTAGCCTATTTGGATGAGTTTGTCCGCGGTGCCCTGACCCGAATACAGAAACGCCTCGGTGGTGTGCGCTTTGCTCGGTTGATTCAGTGCCTCGACGCCGGGCTGGTCGATCTGGCCCAGCGCGGGGGCTGGACCCAGTTTGAGAATTTAGTTGAAATACTGCTGTCCGACTATTACGACCCCATGTATGACTACCAATTTGCCAGCAAGGCAGAGCACACCCTCTTCGAAGGCAATCACCAGGAGATTCTGCAATGGCTGGCTCAACAAGCCCAGTAGCGGCACTCAGCGCGGCCAGCTCCGGGTATCGGCATGTTGTTCAAGTCCATCTTGATTCCCCCTCGGTACGCTCTGGCTGGCCTATCAGTCGGCGAAATTTACCCTACGCAGGACACTGCAATGATCACAGCGGGAAACACTGAGATGATCGAACGGGATCTGGTTTTTGTTGGCGGTGGCCATAGCCATGCGCTGGTACTGCGCATGTTGGCGATGAAACCCATAGCGGGCGTCCGCTTAACTCTGGTCTCGGACACACTACTAACCCCCTATTCTGGTATGTTGCCCGGTTATTTGGCCGGGCACTATAGTGTCGAGGAAACCCATCTGGATCTGCCACGCCTGTGCCAAGCGGCCCAGGTGCGCTTTATCCATGCCCGAGTGACCGGAATCGACCTCGAACGAAAACAACTGCAACTGGCCGACCAGCCGCCGCTCAGCTACGACCGCGTCTCGATTAACACCGGATCGACACCGAACCTGGCCGTGCCCGGCGCGCGCGAGTTTGCCATCGGGGTCAAGCCGATCAGTCAACTGACGCACCTATGGCAAGATCTGCTCGACCAACGCGGGCCGGGCACCCGACCGCACTGGGCGGTCATCGGCGGCGGTCCGGCCGGTATCGAGGTGGTGCTGGCGATCGCGGCACGCTTTGCTCAAGAGGGGCGGCCCTTAGAACTGTCGCTGGTGCAGTCTGGCACCACGCTCTTGCCCGCGTATGGAGCTGCCGTACAGCGCGCCGTGGCAGCGGCGCTAAAACGCTATGGCATCCACTGGGTGACTAATTTTCGCGTCGCCGAGGTCACCGCTGACCGGCTGACCGCCACCGATGGCCAGACCCTGGCGATGGATAAGTCGCTTTGGTGTACGCCCGCTGCAGCCCCGAGCTGGCCCGGCTTGGCTGGCTTGGCGGTCGACGACCAAGGCTTTATTGCAGTCAATGCCTATCTGCAAAGCACCTCCAACCCTGAGGTGTTCGCCTGTGGCGATGTCGCTGCCATGGTGGCCTCGCCTCGGCCTAAGGCGGGGGTCTTTGCAGTGCGCTCGGCCCCCTTCCTGCTGAAAAATCTACGTGCCGTCTTTGCCCAGCAAA
>NZ_CEYAVF010000001.1:11174-25764 GCF_982785585.1 Reinekea sp.
GTGCGCTCGGCCCCCTTCCTGCTGAAAAATCTACGTGCCGTCTTTGCCCAGCAAAAGCTCAGACCGCTTGGCCTGCAGCGCGACTTTCTATCGCTTATTTCGCTCGGCGATCAACGCGCGGTCGGGCAGCGTAATGGCATAGGGTTTTCTGGACGCTGGGTCTGGCGCTGGAAAGATTCGATCGACCGCAAATTTATGGCGCTGTTCGGGTCGGGCCTGCCGGGTCAGAACATGACCATGACTGAGCCGATGCACTGTGCCGGCTGCGGCAGCAAGGTCGGTCCGGGTCTATTGGCCGAGACCTTGCAAAATTTACCGCTTTATCCGCGCGCCGAACTGGCTGCCGATCTGACCCAAGCCGAAGATGCGGCCGTTGCGCTGCGCATCGCAGACCAACCGGCTTGGCAGAGCTTAGATGGCTTCCGAGCCTTCACCGATGACCTCTATCGGCTCGGCGTGGTAGCCACCCATCACGCCATCAATGACCTCTATGCCATGGGCATCGCCCCGACCAGTGCTCAGGTCTGGGCCAATTTGGCGTTCAGCCATCCACGGCTCCTCAAGCGTGACTTCACGCGCTTGATGACCGGGATCAGCCAGACCCTGATTCACCATGAGACAACCCTGATCGGCGGCCATAGCAGCGAAGGGCAGGAAACCCATGTCGCGTTGGTGGTCAATGGCGCCGGATCGGGACGCTGGCCGAAATCCGGCCTCCAGCACGGTGATTGGCTGCTGCTCAATAAACCCTTGGGCAGTGGCATTTTACTGGCCGCCGGCCAGCAGAATATCGCCTCGACCGCTGCAAGGACTGACCTCTGGCAGCATCTGCTGGCGTCGAATCGAGATTTCTTTATCGCGTTGCAGGATCATCCGGTGCACGCCGCGACCGATGTAACCGGCTTTGGTCTGGTGGGCCATTTGCTGGAGATGGTGCGACAAACCGACTGCACAGTTGTGCTCGACAGTGCCGCGGTGCCCTTGATGGTCGACGCCTTAGCGCTCAGCGAACAGGGTGTGCAGTCAAGCCTCTGGCCACAGTTGCAGCCCTTGTTACTCGATTGCCGGGTCGGCTCGGTGAGCGCGGCATTACTGGCCTGTTTGCTCGACCCGCAGACCAATGGTGGGCTGCTGATCGCGGTGCCGGCGCCAACGGGTGCGCTACTGGTTGAATGGGCGGGCGTCCATAAGATTGGCACGGTCGAGACGGCGGGCGGGCCCGGCGACAAAAAAATCGCTATTATCTAAGCTCTGAGGTATCCGCTGGCAAGGCCGCTTGCGCTTAGGCAGCTCAGGCATCGACAAACGGGGTTGACCCTTGTCAAAATGGTCTATGCTTTAGGGAGTCATCTTCCTTAGGCCGACGTCTCTTGATAAAACAGATCAGCATTGGCCAACTCTCACCTGGCATGTATATAGCGGACCTCAATAACCAATGGATTCCACGCACCAATGCTGCGCGCAACGGGCTCGTTAAGAACCAGCTGGTTATCGATAAGATTCGAGCGCTCGGCGTGACTGAACTCTTTATCGATACCGATAAGGGTGTCGATTGCTTACAAGGCCAGGCCGCGGATGCGGTTAAACAGCTCCAGGCCAATCAATTTAATTCACTCAGCCTCCAGAGCGGAGCCATGGGCGCAAAGCCGGGCGGCCGACCGGCTACGGTGACTCAGGAGCGGGACCGCGCGGAACAACGCTATGGCGCAGCCAAGCAACTGGTCGGTGGCATCATCGAAGATATTAAGACCGGCAAGGGCGTCAACGCCGACGCGGTCGACAACTCGGCGAGCGATCTGATTGAGTCACTCAATGCCAATGAAAATGCCCTGACCTGCCTGTCCTTTATCCGCACCAAAGACCAGTACTTGCTCGAACATTCGGTTAATGTGGCCTTACTGCTGGGGATTTTTGCCAAGGCCCAAAGGATGGACGATAGCACCATTCATCAATTGGTCGCCGGTGGGTTACTGCACGATATCGGCAAGGTCCTGGTTCCGGCGGAGATACTCAATAAGAGCGGCAAACTCGAGCCGGATGAATGGGATGAAATGAAGCGCCATGTCACCTACGGTGAACAGATTTTGGCCGTCACCGCCGGCCTATCCGACATCACTCGCTCCATCTGCTCGATTCACCATGAACGATTGGATGGCAGCGGCTATCCGCGCAATCTGCCGGCTAGCGAGATTTCTCTCTATGGCCGTATGGCGGCCATCTGTGATGTCTACGATGCGGTCACCGCCGACCGGGTCTACCACAGTGGCATGGAGCCGAAGCAGGCGCTAAAAAAACTCATCGAGTGGAGTATTTTCCATCTCGATAAGGACTTGGTCTATGACTTTATCCGTTGTTTATCGGCCTACCCGGTCGGCACCCTAGTGGAATTATCGCATGAGCGCGCCGCGGTGATTATCGGCGCCAATCGGCGCCAGCCGAAACAGCCGATGGTGCGGCTGTTCTACAACACCAAAGAGCAGCGGACGGTTACACCGGAGATCATCGATCTGGCCAGTAAAAACTGCGCCTATGCAATCATCAACACCCTCGACCGGCGTCAATTGGGCATCGATATTCGCCCCTTTCTATAACGGCCAGGTTTTTTGCCCAGTTTGCTCAACCCAACCCCAGGAAGGGGACCTAATCAGGGCTGTAGGCGATCCAACTGCCAAGACTCACCATCGGCTCGATACATAAAGCGATCGTGCAGACGCGCCCCGCGACCCTGCCAAAATTCGATTTGAGTGGGCACTACGCGATAGCCCCCCCAAAAGGCCGGCATCGGTATTTCCCCTTCGCCGAACTTATGTTTAATTTGCTCGAATGCCTGCTCCAGCAATTTGCGCGACCCGATGGTACGGCTCTGTTGACTGGTCCAAGCGGCCAATTGGCTGTTGCGTGGCCGGCTGAGGAAGTACTTAGTCGACTCGGCCAGCGACAGCTTTTCTGCCCGACCATAGACCACCACCTGGCGTTCCAGCGGCGTCCAGGCAAAGTGCAGACACACCTTGGCGTTGCCGGCCATGTCGTTCGCCTTATGGCTTTCCAGATTGGTGTAGAAGACAAAGCCGCGTTGATCGACATTTTTAAGCAACACAATGCGCGCACTGGGTTGACCCTGCGCATCGACGGTGGCCAACGACATCGCGGTCGGATCAGCATTTAAATCGGCGCCCAGGGCCTGCTCCAACCAACGCTCAAACTGCACCATCGGATGGTCGTCCAATTGTTCCCGGTCTAACCCGGCTTGGGTATATTCACGGCGTATATCGTCTAATTTCATAGTGGCCTCGATTAGGTGTGGGCTCGGCTGAGCTAGCTTTTACGGTTACCGGTCGCCAATAGACCTAGTGAAACGAACGGCAGTAGGCCATTCGGATTGGTGCCCGTTTAAGACTAGGACTGACACTGGTGACAGTAGCAGGTACTGCGGTTATTGGTGCGCACTTCCTTAATAAGCGTGGCACAACGCCGACAGGGCAGCCCGGCTCGGCCATAGACGTTGAGCGATTGGGCGAAATAGCCCGGCTTGCCATCGGCACCGACGAAGTCTTTGAGCGTGGTGCCGCCCTGATTGATGGCCATCGCCAACAAGGATTTAACATTGCTGACTAGGCTGCGGCATTCCGCCTTGGTCAATCGTCCGGCGAGTTTGTGCGGGGTGATGCCACTTAAGAACAGCGCCTCATTGGCATAGATATTCCCCACCCCAACGACCAACTTGGCATCCATCAGCAGGGTCTTAATCTTGGTCTTACGTTTGCGCGTACGCGGATAGAGATAGTCGAAGTCGAACGCGTCGGTGAGCGGTTCAGGGCCCAGATTTTCAATCAGGCGATGGCTATGAACGTCGGTTTCGGTATAGAGCCACAGACCAAAGCGGCGTGGGTCGTGATAGCGCAGCCTGGTGCCGTTATCAAGCTCCAGATCAACATGGTCGTGCTTAGTGGGCGTTAGGTCATCGAGCAGGATGCGCAAGCTGCCCGACATACCCAGATGGACCAACACAGTCCCGCGTTCTAGAACGAGGAAAAGATATTTGGAGCGCCGCTCGACGCGCACTATAACCTGATCTTGCGCCCAAGCCGGCAGTGCATCGGGAATCGGCCAACGCAAGCGGGCATCCCGAACCACCATGCGATTGATGGTACGACCCACCAGGTGGGGCTCAACGCCCCGGCGGGTGGTTTCAACTTCGGGTAATTCAGGCATAGGGCCACTGGCTCCGTGTTAGAGAACGGATATGTCCGCAACTTGCAGAAACAGACCGCGCAGCTTGGCCAACAAGGCCAAGCGATTAGCGCGCACAGCGGCATCATCGGCCATCACCATGACCTGGTCGAAGAAGGTATCGACCACATCGCGCAGCCCCGCCAATTCGGTTAGGGCCAAGCCATAATGGCTCTGCTGAACGGCCTCGGTGACGCTACTGGTGACCGCCTCCAGGGCCGCAAACAGCTCGGTCTCGGCCGCCTCAGTAAATAGGCTTGGGTCGACCGGTGTGTCGACCGGGCCATCGACCTTGGCCAACAGATTCGACACCCGCTTATTGGCGGCAGCCAAGGCGGCGGCCTGATCGAGTTGACTGAAGGCGACAACCGCCCGCACGCGCAAATCGATATCGTAGGGCTGGGTCGGATTCAGGGCGCGCACGGCTTGAAAGATCTCGGTGCGGAAACCGGCATCGTGATAACCGGCGCTGAAGCGGTCGAGAATATAGCTGACCACATCGGCGACCACAATGTCCCGCTTGGGCAAGTTGGCATGTTGCGCGGCGGCAAATTCAACCAGGGTGACCAGATCCAGCGGCAGTTTTCGCTCGACCAGAATCCGTAACACTCCGACGGCGGCTCGACGCAAGGCAAAGGGATCCTTGGTACCGCTCGGTGGCTGGCCGATACCAAACAGACCGGACAGGTTATCCAAACGATCGGCCAGCGCCAGCGCCATACCTTCGCGCGCCTGCGGCAGATCGTCGCCGGCACCAGCGGGCTTGTACTGCTCCAAGATGGCGGCGGCAACGGACTCAGACTCGCCATCGGCTAGGGCATAATAGTGCCCCGCTATACCCTGCAAATCGGTAAACTCGCACACCATATCGGTGACCAGATCGGCCTTGGCCAGCAGCGCAGCGCGTTCGGCGGCGCTGACCGAGGCGCCAATCTCACCGGCGATAAAACCGGCAATGCTTTGTAACCGGTGGCTTTTATCGAAGACGCTGCCGAGCTGCTGCTGAAACATCAAGGTCTTCAGGCGCTCAACGCGCTCGACCAGCGGTGTTTTCTTGTCGGTTTCCCAAAAAAAGGCGGCATCGGCCAGGCGCGGTCGAATAACCTTTTCATTGCCGGCAATCACCAACGCGGGGTCGCTGCTGTCGATATTGGCAATAAAGATAAAATAGGGTTGGATCGCACCTTGGGCATCGACGGTCGGGAAATATTTTTGGTGTTCTTCCATCGACGACATCAGCGCCTCGGCCGGCACGTCGAGAAAACGCGCTTCAAACTGACCGACTAAGGCCACTGGCCATTCGTTCAGTCCGGTCACCTCATCGAGCAGGTCCGGATCGATCACGGCGATTAAGCCCTTGGCCTGCGCGGCCTGTTTTACGGCCGTTTCGATCAGCTCATGGCGCTCACTAAAGGAGGCAATGACCTTGCCTTCACTGCGCAGTAGGTCGGCATAGGCGGCCGGGTTCGGCACCACCAGTTCGACCGGCGCGTGAAAGCGATGGCCACGGGTCACGTTGCCGGCCGCAACGCCATAGACGGTGGTCGGGACAACCTGATCACCGAGCAGCATCAGTAGCCATTTCACCGGGCGGACGAACTCATCACGCCGACTGCCCCAACGCATCCGTTTGGCAATCGGCAGATTGTCGAGCGCCTGCTGCACGATGCCCGGTAACAGCGCCTCGGTCGCTTGACCCGCCTTGGTACCCTGGTAGACCAACCAAGCGCCCTTATCGGTTTCCAGCGTGACCAGATCGCTGACCTCAACGCCGCAGGAGCGGGCAAAGCCGAGCACGGCCTTGGTCGGCTCACCGGCCGGATCGAAGGCGGCCTTGAGCGCGGGACCGCGTCGTTCGATCTGTTCATCGGGCTGATGCAGCTGCAAGTTGGTAATATGCAATGCCAGGCGCCGCGGAGCACCATAGCGCACACTGGCATCAAAGCTCAGGCCGGCACTGCTCAGGCGCTCGAGGATACCCTCGGCGAAGGCGTTCATCAGGGTGCTCAGGGCTTTGGGCGGCAATTCTTCGGTGCCCAGCTCAATCAGAAAATCGGCTTGTGTCATCATTTTGTCTCTCCCGCGGCGGCCGCTTCTTTGGCGATCACCTCATCGCGCAAGGCAGCAGGTGCCTGGGGGAAGCCCAGTTTCAGGCGAGAGTCGAAATAGCTGCGCGCCACCAGGCGCGACAGGGTACGAATCTGCAGGATATAACGCTGCCGTTCGGTCACCGAGATCGCCTTGCGGGCATCGAGCAAGTTAAAAGTATGACCGGATTTGAGAATCTGCTCGTAAGCCGGTAATGGCAGGTCCAGGTCGATCAACTTCTGCGCCTCGGCGGCATGGTAATCGAACTGATGAAACAGTTCGGCGACATCGGCATGGGCGAAGTTGTAGGTCGATTGCTCGACTTCGTTTTGATGAAAGACATCACCATAGGTCACCGGCGTGCCATCGGGGCCCACGGTCCAAACCAGATCGTAGACGCTGTCGACGCCCTGAATATACATGGCCAGACGTTCCAGACCATAGGTCACCTCACCGGTCACCGGATAGCATTCCAGCCCGCCGACCTGTTGAAAATAGGTAAACTGGGTCACCTCCATACCATTGAGCCAGACTTCCCAACCCAGACCCCAGGCACCGAGGGTCGGGTTTTCCCAGTTGTCTTCGACAAAGCGGATATCATAGACGGTTGGGTCGATGCCCAGCGCTTTAAGAGAACCCAGGTAGAGTTCCTGAATGTTATCGGGATGGGGTTTGAGAACCACTTGAAACTGATAGTAGTGCTGCAGACGGTTGGGGTTTTCACCATAACGACCGTCGGTCGGCCGGCGTGACGGCTGCACATAGGCGGCATTCCAGGTTTCCGGACCGAGGGCCCGCAAGAAAGTCGCCGGGTGCGAGGTGCCCGCGCCGACTTCCATATCGAGCGGCTGCATCAGCACGCAGCCTTGGTCGGCCCAGTATTGTTGCAGGGTCAGGATCAATCCTTGAAAGGTTCTCGTCTGTGCTGTTGTCTCTATAGTCACGATGGTTTTCTCACGTTACCCGATGAATGGCAATGGCTGGAACAGGGCCGGCCATTATACACAGGCCAGTAGCGGGGGTCATGTGGCAGTTGCGTCGCAACGGCCGGCATCGATGAGTGCGGCCGCATCATTGCGTGCAGCTTAGGAGCGCCAGTATTGCGGCGTCAGCAACACCAGCAGGGTGAAAATCTCCAGTCGACCCAAGAGCATGGCGAAGCACAGCAGCCATTTGGCGGTGGACGGGATGCTACCGTAGTCGTTCGCCACCTGGCCCAGGCCGGGTCCCAGGTTATTGAGCGAGGAGCCAACGGCGGACCAGGTAGTCTCGAAATCGAGTCCGGTGGCCAGCAGGCCAAAGAAGATCACCGCATAGGACATGATATAGACACTAAAGAAGCCCCAGACCGATTCAACCACCCGATCATCAACCCGGCGATTACCCACCTTGACGGTAAAGATACCTTTCGGATGGATCAGGCGCTTAATCTCTCGGATACCCTGTTTTAAGATCAGCATCACCCGAATCACCTTCATACCACCGGCGGTGGAGCCGGCACAGCCGCCGATAAAAGAAGCCATAAAGAGCATAAAGGGCGCAAACAGTGGCCAGGTCGAGAAGTCCGCGGTACCGAAGCCGGTGGTGGTCAAGAGACTCACTGCCTCGAACAGACCGTAACGCAGTGAACCCGCATTGCTGTAGGTCTGGGTAACCCAGAGTACAAACACCGTGATGGCTACTAGGATGGCCGCGATGACTAAGAAGAAGCGGTATTCCGGATCGGCGAAATAGTGCTTTAGCGACTTAGCATTCCAAGCGACGTAATGCAGGCCGAAATTGGCCGCCGCCAGCAACATAAAGACCACCGCGACCATTTCAATCGCCGCGCTGTCGAAGTAGCCCAGCGAGGCGTCATGGGTGGAGAACCCGCCGATCGCGACCGTCGAGAAGCTGTGGGCGACTGCGTCAAAGCCGGACATGCCGGCCGCCCAATAGGCCAGCGCGCAGACGATGGTCAGGGTCAGATAGATATACCAGAGCGCCTTGGCCGTCTCCGCGATGCGCGGCGTTAGCTTGCTGTCCTTAACCGGACCTGGGGTTTCGGTGCGGTACAGCTGCATACCGCCGACGCCCAACATGGGCAGCACGGCGACGGCGAGTACGATGATCCCCATGCCGCCGAGCCATTGCAGTTGCTGGCGATAGAAGAGAATGCTCTTGGGCAGTATATCGATCCCGGTAATCACCGTGGCGCCGGTGGTGGTCAGGCCGCTTAAGGATTCAAAGAAGGCATCGGTGTAACTGAGATTGACTGAGGGTGCCAAGAACAGGGGGATCGAACCGGCGATGGCCAGTACGATCCAGAACATCACGGTAATAAAAAAGCCGTCCCGGGTGCGCATTTCGCGGTGCCAATGGCGCACCGGTAACCACATGCCAAAGCCCACGCAGATCACGATTAGAAAGGCGAAGATAAAGGCATTGTGGGAGCCGTCTTCGTAGTAGAGCGAAACCAGAATCGAAGGCAGCATCGAGAGGCTGAATACCATCAGCAAAAGACCGAGAATTTTTAGGGTCAAACGATACTGCATTGGAGTCAGTCAGCCTGTAATCAAGATATGAAAATGAACCATTAAAAAAAACTAAAGCCGACCTGAAACAGCTTTTCGACATCAGACGTCCGGCGCTTATCAACCAGAAACAATATCACGTGATCGCCGGTTTCGATAATAGTGTGGTCGTGCGCGATGATAACCGCTTCGCCGCGCACGATGGCGCCAATCGAGCAACCTTCTGGCAGATCGATATCTTCGACCGCCCGACCGACCACCTTGGAGGTTTTAATATCGCCATGCGCAACCGCCTCGATCGCCTCGGCCGCGCCGCGGCGCAATGAATAGACATTGGCGATATCACCACGACGCACATGGGTCAGCAGGCTACCAATGGTCGACTGGGAGGGGGAAATGGCAATATCGATATCGCCGCCCTGCACCAGATCGACATAAGCGGTATTATTGATCAGGGTCATCACCTTGCGCGCGCCCAAACGTTTGGCGAGCAAGGAGGCCATAATATTGGCCTCGTCATCGTTGGTTACGGCGATAAACAGATCGGTGTCTTCGATATTTTCATCGAGCAACAGCTCCTGATCGGAGGCGTCACCGCGCAATACGATGGCGTGTTTAAGATGGTTACTCAACCATTGGCAGCGATCCTCGCTGTGCTCCAGGACCTTAACCGAATAACGCGCCTCAATTTCTCGTGCCAGTCGGTAACCGATATTACCGCCCCCGGCGATCACGATGCGTTTATAGCTGCTTTCCTTGCGCCGCAGCTCACTCATCACGGCACGAATATCGCTGGTGCCAGCGAGGAAGAAGACCTCATCGTCGGCTTCGATGACCGTCGAGCCTTCCGGCACGATAGCCCGACCCTTGCGGAAAATGGCCGCAACTCGAGTTTCAACTGAGGGCATATGGTGCTTGAGAAAACGTAATTCTTGGCCAACCAGCAAGCCGCCGTGGATCGCCCTCACCGCGACCAGCTGCAACTTGCCACCAGCAAAGTCGAGCACCTGCAGCGCGCCGGGGGTTTCGATCAGGCGTTGGATATAGTTGGTCACCAAGCGCTCAGGGCTGATTAGCACGTCGATCGGAAAGGCATCCTGACTGAACAGCTTATCGCTTTCGCGAATATACTGTGGGTCCCGGATCCGGGCGATCTTGGTTGGGGTGCGAAATAGAGAAAAAGCCACCTGACAGGCGGCCATATTGACTTCATCGCTATTGGTCACCGCGATCAACATATCGGCATCCTCGGCCCCAGCCCGTTGCAACACATCGGGCAGCGACGCCAGGCCGATCACGGTGCGAATATCGATCCGATCTTGCAACTCGCGCAAGCGGTTACCATCGGTATCGACCACGGTGATGTCATTTTCTTCCGAGGCAAGATTCTCTGCCAGTGAACTCCCGACCTGTCCGGCTCCGAGCAAAATGATTTTCAATGGCATTGTCCTAGAACGTAATGTTGTCGAGTGGGCTGAGGCTTAGCGTGCAGCAGCCAACCTATTTGACCTGATTAGCCTATGTTACCGACCCAGGCCAACAAAGACGAGGCCTAAGCGCGACCATCGTATCTGGCCAGCCCGGTCTTGCGTTAGCCTAACGTGCCTTGTGCAGTAACGCATAGAAAAAGCCATCGTGACCGCCGGCTTGCGGCAACCATTGCACGCCAGTGGGCGTCGGCACATCGCCGGTCAGGGGTAATTCGACCAAGGCAGCGTCGGCGTGCGCTGCCAGAAAGGCCGAGATCTGCTGGCTGTTCTCATCCGGCAGGATGGAACAGGTCGCATAGAGTAAGCGACCGCCGGGCTTGAGCGTGCCCCAGAGTTGCGTTAGAAGATTTTTCTGCACCAAGCCCAACGCCTTGATATCGGTATTTTTACGCAGCAACTTGATATCGGGGTGGCGACGGATCACCCCGGTGCCAGAACAGGGGGCATCGACCAGAATGGCGTCAAACGGCTCACCGTCCCACCAGCTCGACACATCGCCGGCATCCGCTGCGGTCAGTTGAGCACTGAGTTGCAAGCGCTCTAGGTTTTCGGCGACCCGGTCGAGGCGTTTGGGGTCGACGTCCAACGCGGTTAATTGGATGCTCGCACTTTCGAGCAGATGGCCGGTTTTACCACCCGGCGCGGCGCAGGCATCGAGCACCCGTTCACCGTCGGTGACCTTGAGCAACTGGGCACAGAGCTGGGCGGCCTCGTCCTGCACCGAGACGGCACCGGCAGAAAAGCCCGGCAGGGCGAGTACCGGCGCTGGCGCGGCCAGGGTCACACCGACTTCTGAATGGGCACAGGCATGCGCCTCAAAGCCCTGCTCATTGGCCTGCGCCAGCCAGGCGTCTCGCGTGCCGTGGCGCTGATTGACGCGCAGAGTCATCGGCCCCAACTGGTTTGAGTCGGCACAGATCTGATGATACTGCTCCGGCCAGGCCTGGCGCAGGCGCTTATTTAACCAACCCGGCATGGCCTCGGCCCGACGCAGATCGGCGAGCATCGCACCGCGTTCGCGCTGAAAACGCCGCAAGGTGCCGTTCACCAATCCGGTTGCCCACTGCCGATCGGCCTCGACCGTGACCGCTACGGTCTCATTGATGGCCGCGTATTCGGCGACCTGCAATTGCCAGAGCTGGTAGATACCGATGGCCAGCACCATATGCAGCAATCGTTCCTTATCGCGCAGCGGGTCTTCGACCAGCTGGTTAATCAGTTCATCGAGGGCGAAATAGTAGCGCACACTGCCATAGACCAGCTGTTGCAGGAAGGCGTGCTGTTCCGGATCGAGCTCGGCGAGGGCGGCGGGCAACTCGTGGCTGAGCGAGCGGCCGTTGTCGACGACATTTAGCAGGATGTCGGCGGCGATATAGCGAATAGACTTCATAGGATGGCCGAGTTAGTGAACTGTGGGTGGGCGATAAATTGGTCGCGCCGGGCGTTGAGCAGATCGCTGGCGCTCATGGCTTTTTTACCGGGTAACTGCAGCTTTTCGATCCGCAACACCCCGTCGCCGGTGGCAACATCGAAGCCCACCTTGGTCATGGCAACCAGCGAGCCAGGGGCCGCCTCACTCGACTGACCGGGCAGGCTCGCCTGGTGCAACCGCACCGTCTCGCCCTGCCAGTGGGTAAAGGCGCCAGGCCACGGCGTCAGGCCGCGAATCTGTCGGTCGATTTGCTCGGCCGAGTCCGACCAGTCGATCTGACCCTCGATCTTTTCCAGCTTGTGCGCGTAAGTCGCCTGGGCCGAATTCTGCGCAACCGGCTGCGTCGCCGCCATTTCCAGCTGGTTCAGGGCCTGCAGCAAGGCGGGTGCTCCGAGTTCGATAAGACGGTCGTGCAGTATCGCGCTGCTATCGGTTGGCAAAATATTGCAGGCCACGGTTACCAGCGCGTCGCCGGTATCGAGTCCGGCATCCATCTGCATGATGGTTATGCCCGTTTGCGCATCGTCAGCCAGCAAGGCTCGGTGAATCGGTGCGGCACCACGCCAACGCGGCAGGAGTGAGGCATGTACATTGACACAGCCTAGGCGCGGGGTGTCGAGAATCACTTGCGGTAGAATCAGGCCATAGGCCACCACGACCATCAGATCGGCCTGCAATGCGGCCAATTCAGTCTGGGCGGCGTCACTCTTGAAGTTGATCGGTTGCAAGACCGGTATCTGATGCGCCAAGGCGAGGCTCTTAACCGGCGAGGCGGTCAGTTTACGACCGCGACCAGCGGGCCGATCGGGTTGGCTATAGACCGCCACGACCCGATGTTCACTGTCGATCAGGGCCTGTAGGTGCTCGGCCGCAAATTCGGGCGTACCGGCAAAAATAAGGTTCAGGGACATCGCCTAGTGGTCCAACTTATGTTGCTTCTCGAGTTTCTTCTTGATCCGGGTGCGCTTTAAGCTGGACAGGTAATCGACAAACAGCTTGCCATCCAAATGATCGATCTCATGTTGGATGCAGATCGCCAGCAGGTCGGTGGCCTCAAACGCCAAGGCCTCGCCTTGTTCATTGAGCGCGCTAACCTGAATTTTGTCGAACCGGGTAACATTTTCATAATAACCCGGCACCGACAGACACCCTTCCTGATATTCCATCGGGGCACCGGTGACCACATATTCAGGGTTGATCAATATAAGCGGTGCATCTTGCTGTTCGGACACGTCGATAACCACCAAGCGCCGATGAACATTAATTTGACTGGCCGCAAGGCCAATGCCAGGCGCCTCGTACATGGTCTCGATCATATCCAGGGCCAAGGTGCGCAGTGCATCGTCGACCTTGTCGATCCGCACGGCGACCGTGCGCAAACGCGGATCGGGGTATTCTAATATCTCTAGTAATGCCATAACGGACTATTTAACCAATATTTATGAGTGGAAAGTACAGCCTTGCCCGATCTCGCCAAAATGTTATCCAGTTATCACTTTCTGGATTTATCTGTGCAGATTTGGCTTTAAAGTGTTTGGCTCTGCGATTGACTGCTAGACTAAAAAAGTTAACCGTTTTCGCTCGGTATCGTCATAGGGAGACCCCATTGCGCTAAAAAGCCGACAGTATAAGTTTCCGATGTGAAATACATCCTATTTAACCCATTTTGTAACAAATGAGAACAGTGTAGCAGACTCGCGAGCACCGGCATGGCGGCCAGTACTTTAGGGTCTGTTGCATGCTAAACAGACAAATTATATAGGGAATTTGGCCATGAGGAAAATCATCGCTGCATTATTAGGCTGCTGTTTCGCCATGGGCCTGTCTGGGGCCGATGAATTGACCCTGAACGACGACGTGCCCGACCAATATGTCGTTGTTAAAGGTGACACGCTCTGGGATATCTCAGACATGTTTCTCGCCGACCCGTGGAAATGGCAAGATATCTGGTACCTCAATCCACAGGTCGAAGACCCTCATCTAATTTATCCGGGCGATGTCATCGGCCTGGTGATGATAGACGGTGAACGACGCCTGACCACCATTATGCGCAGCGACAGCGCCAACACCTTGAAAATCTATAGCGATCAGGCCGATGCCAATGGCGTCGTTAAATTGCGACCGACGGCGCGAATCACGCCTATTTTTGGCGCCATTCCGGCCATTCCTCGGGAGCATGTCGACGGCTTCCTATCGGGCAATCGAATCTTAGCAAGCGCAGAACTAAAATCGGCGCCCTATATTATCAGTGGCATGGAAGGCCGCCTGCTGCTCGGCGCTGGGGATCAGGTCTATGCCCGCGGGGAATTTAACGTTGACCTGCCCGCCTACCAAATATACCGCATGGGCAAGATTTACCGAGATCCCTATACCAAGGAGCGCTTAGGCTATGAGGCGATTGAACTGGGCACCGCGCGACTGGACAATCTACAGGGCGAGATCGCAACCTTCGAGCTAGAGCGTTCGAGCCAACAGGTCGCCATCGAGGATCGCATCTTGCCCTCGGATGAGGCGCAGCTGGAAACGGTCTTTTACCCCAGCGAGCCGCCTCAGGGGGTCGATGGGGTGATTGTCGACTCCGGCCGCGGTGCCAGCTTTATCGGCCAGTATGATGTGGTGCTGCTCAATGTCGGTGAGCGCGAAGGAGTCGCCGCAGGCATGATTTTCCGCATCAACCGGCGCGGTGATCGAGTGCGCGACCCAATTAACAAGGACCGCATCCAATTGCCCGAGGAAGAGGCGGGTCTGCTGATGGTCTTCCGCACCTTCGAGAAAATGTCTTATGGCTTGGTATTGGACGCGAAGCTGCCCATGCGCGTGGGCGATCCGATCGTCAA
>NZ_CEYAVF010000001.1:25864-36951 GCF_982785585.1 Reinekea sp.
CATACTCTGCTCAACCTGGTCGACTCGCCCGCCGATCTGTTCCGTCACCCGGAGCGCTGGCCATTGCCCGAGGCTGTTAAGGTGACCCTGCGCGCCATGCATCGGCTCGGCGAACAGCACCCGATCCATCGCCAGGCCCTAGACCAGCTGCGCTGGGCCGAACGGGCCAACCACCATCTGATCAGCCTGGCCGACGGCGCCTATCCGCCGAATCTGAATCAAATCCATGATGCCCCGTTGATGCTCTGGGGCATTGGCGATACCGGCTTGCTGCAGACGCCCCAGATAGCCCTGGTCGGCAGTCGTCACGCCAGCCCAGGCGCACTGAGTCACGCTCATCGCCTAGCCGCCGATCTCGCCCGAGCGGGGCTGGTGGTGACCAGCGGTGGCGCCTTGGGGATCGACAGCGCCAGTCATCGGGGCGCCTTGGCGGTTCAGGGTGGGACCATTGCAGTGCTCGGCTGCGGCGTCGATGTCGGTTACCCCAAGCCCAACAAGGCCTTATTTGCCAGCCTGGCCAGCCAGGGTCTGCTGCTCTCAGAACACCCCTTGGGCACGCAACCTCGACCGGGCCACTTTCCTCGGCGCAACCGCCTGATCAGCGCACTGGCCGAGCTGGTGGTTGTGGTCGAGGCGACATTGAACAGCGGTTCATTGGTCACGGCTCAACATGGCCTAGATCAGGGCAAGGATATCTTTGCGATGCCAGGTGATATTGGCAACCCCAATACGGCCGGGTGTCATCGCTTAATTCAGGACGGCGCCTATCTGCTCGCCGATGCCAAGGATATATTACGGCATCTTAAGTTCCAGCAGCATCCCAGCCCCCAAGCTGAGCCCATCGCCCTGGACCACCTTAGCCCGCTGCAGCAGAAGATCATGGCCTTGTTGCGCTTTGGCATCCTGCCGCTGGATGGTTTGGCCCACCACCTTGAGCTGGCGGTCCATCAACTACTCGAGGCCATATTGGAGCTCGAGCTGGAGGGTCTGATCGAACAACAACCGGGTGGCTATACGCTTTCCGACATTGCCTGAGGCCCGCACACTGGTTACCCTAAGCAGCTGGCCACTACTCGACTCAATTTATGCACCCTTATTCATTGCCTATCCGCCAAGCGGTCGCGATTATTCAGCGCGGCGGTCTGATTGCCTACCCAACTGAAGGCGTTTTTGGCCTCGGCTGCAACCCCTTCGACGGTGCGGCCGTTGCCCGCCTGCTGGCGTTAAAGCAGCGACCGCTGCATAAGGGTCTCATCCTGATCAGCGACCGGGTCGAACGCTTCGAGCCTTTTCTGGCGCCCCTAACCGACGCACACTGGCAGCGCCTGTGCAGCCGATGGCCGGGCCCGATGACCTGGACCGTGCCACACAATGGTACGCTGCCCGAGTGGATCACCGGCGGCCGCTCAACCGTGGCCATTCGAGTCACCGCGCACCCGGTCGCGGCCAACCTGTGCGCCCAATTTGGCCAGCCCCTGGTGTCCACCAGCGCCAATCGTCAGGGTCGGCCGGCGCTGGAGCGCCAGCTTCAGGTTCGTCAGCAACTGGCCAACGAGCTCGACTTTATCGTCCCGGGCCGCGTCTTAACGCCCGGCAAGGCCAGTCAAATCGAAGATTTAATCAGCGGTCAACGCTACCGCGCATAACTAGGGAATCCCTATGGCAGACTTTACATTCGACATCGAACCCGTCAAAACCTATCTGATGCAACTGCAGGACCGAATCTGTGAGGGTTTGGAGCGTGCCGATGGCAAGGGCCTGTTCAGCGAAGAAAGCTGGCAGCGCCCCGGCGGCGGCGGCGGCCGTTCGCGCACCCTGGTCGATGGCGCGGTGTTCGAGAAAGGCGGGGTCGGCTTTTCCCATGTGATGGGCGACACCCTGCCACCCAGTGCGACGGCCAGTCGCCCGGAGCTGGCCGGGTGTCGCTGGCAAGCCATGGGGGTGTCGCTGGTCATGCATGCCCACAATCCCTTCGTACCGACCTCGCATGCCAATGTTCGGCTCTTTGTCGCGGAAAAGGCTGGTATGGAGCCGGTCTGGTGGTTTGGTGGTGGTTACGATCTAACGCCTTACTATGGCTTCGATGACGACTGCCGGCACTGGCACCAGAGCGCGAAGACCGCCTGCGAACCCTTCGGCAGTGACGTTTTTCCGCGCTTTAAAAGCTGGTGTGACGATTATTTTTACCT
Source organism: Reinekea sp. (assembly GCF_982785585.1). Lineage (NCBI taxonomy): Bacteria > Pseudomonadati > Pseudomonadota > Gammaproteobacteria > Oceanospirillales > Saccharospirillaceae > Reinekea > Reinekea sp. The sequence continues at coordinate 28,054 of NZ_CEYAVF010000001.1, forward strand.
GCCCCACCGTTCCGAGCCACGCGGTGTCGGCGGTATCTTTTATGATGATCTAAACACTTGGGACTTCACCACGACCTTCGCCTTTATGCAGTCGATCGGCGATTCCTATTTGGCCGCCTATCTGCCCATCGTGGCACGGCGCCAAGACACGCCTTTCAGTCCGGCCCAGCGCACTTGGCAGGAGATTCGTCGGGGCCGCTATGTGGAGTTCAATCTGGTGTTCGATCGGGGCACTATCTTTGGCTTGCAGTCGGGCGGTCGCACCGAATCCATTCTGATGAGCCTGCCACCGGCCGTGCAATGGCATTATAACCATCAGCCCGAGGCCGGCAGCGCAGAGGCGCGACTGCTGGACTATTACCTGACCGGGCGCGATTGGGTATAGCCGGCCAAGCCGGTTGGTGACCTTAGGCTAAAAACGCCTACACACTGCCTGCCGCTAGGAGAGCCTTCAGCTCACCGGCCGCCACCAGGGCTTTCAGATCGGTGTAACCGCCGATCAATGCGCCGCCGATAAAGATTTGCGGAAAGGTCTCGAAGCCGGTCCACATCTTGATGGCCAAGCGTTCACGCCACTTCGACATATAGCTGCCATATTCCAGATAAAGATGTTCTACCTGCTGCTTATCAAGCAACTTACGGCTGGACTTGACCACCGGGTTTTGTTTCATGCCCACGACGACCACGGCGTGACGGCCAATGGCCTGCCTGACCTCGTTGAGTAGGCTTTGATCACCGCCCAGCTTGGCCTGGATGGCCGGGTGGGCAAGGTTTTCGGATAATATAGGACGCATCGATGAATCTCTTTTTAGGTTGGGTAACGCCGCCTATATGCTGGCGTTTGAGCGTACTTCAACAGATGAAGCCGATTATATGACTTATGACTCGGAAGTGTTTTCGAGCAGTTCCACTACCTGCTGCAAGGCCCCGCTGTAGTCCTGATAGTTGAGCGCAATAGAATGGTAACGGCCGCGATGCAACAGCACCATGGATGGAAAGCCTTCAATCGGCAAGCTGCGGGCAAAATTCAGCTCAACGGTTAGGGCCTGCTGCAATTCAGGTGAGGCTAGATCGGCGGCAAAGCGGGCGCTATCGAGTCCGATCTCCTCGGCCAATTGTTGCAGGACCTCGACATTCGACGGGTTCAGGGCACGCAAATAGTAGGCCGATTGCAACGCCGAAATCATGGCCAGCTCCGCCTGCTGCCAACTCGCCGCGATCACCGCGCGACAGGCGGGATAAGTGGAGCGACGCGGTTCATTTTCGGTCCAGAAATCAAAATTAAACTCGGTGCCCAGGCGTCCCTGAATCTGATGCCAGTAGCCGGCAATCGCTTGTTGTTGCGCGACCGGCATGACCTCGTCGCTGTCCGGTGCCAAGCCCCCGACGCAATAGCGCACCGTCACTCGATCCGCCAATTCCGCCGCGAACCGATCCCAAACTGGCTTATGCGCCCAACACCAACTGCACATCGGATCGTGTATATAGATAAACTCACTTTCTGTGTTCATAACCACTGCGCCCTGCGCCAAAGATAGCCCACCATAGCAAGTACCGATTCAATCCGAAATCCTTAGTTCGACCGATGGCACGGTGCTATTCCCGTGGCATCGGATCGAGCTGAATTGACCTAAGGCAAGATGTCACCCCTAGGGTGCGCCTAGTCTTGGACCCTCCAACCAGCCAGAGAGTCCCGCAACATGTTGATTCGTTCCCCTGCCGTAGCCGGCACCCTCTACGATGCTGACAGCCAACGGCTGCTCGCCCAAATTGAATCCTGGCTCGCCGACGCGGGCAGTCAGCCCCTGCCCAGACCCGCCAAAGGCTTAATCGTGCCGCATTCGGGCTATCCGTTTTCCGGTGCCACGGCGGCCGGTGCTTATCGACTGCTGGAACCGATCTACGACACCATCAAGCGGGTGGTTATCTTAGGCACCTGCCACCGTGACCCAACTCAGGGCCTGTGGACACCACGATGTGCTGCTTTTCGCACGCCCTTAGGCGATGTGGCCGTCGACCAGCCCGCCTGCCGAGCCTTGCTCGAGCACCCAGAGGTTAACGAATTGGCGGTACAGCAAGATATGGAGCACAGTATTGAGGTGCAGTTACCCTTTCTGCAGACCGTCCTGGAGGACTTCAGCCTGATTCCCCTGCTAGTCGGTGACTGCAGCACGCCGGTGCTGGCCGAGATTCTATCGTCCCTATGGGGCGGACCGGAAACCCTATTGGTAATCAGCACCGGCCTTAGCCGCAACCGGCCCTACCGAGAGGTTATCGCGCAGGATCAACACTCCGCGCGGCGCATTCGCGCCTTTGATAGCGGCTTTGTCAGCCAGGAAGCCTGTGGTTTCAATGCCCTGAATGGGTTTTTGCAGGTCGCCAAGGCCCAAGGCTTAGCGTCTCGACAGGTGGCCCTGACGACCTCGGCCGATCTCAACGGACAAAAAGAGCAGGTACGCGGCTTTGGTGCCTTCGTTTTCTATTGATCCGACCGACACACCTGATGCAAGAGCGCCATGGGTCCGCTGCGCCGAATCAACGCGCGTTCAGCTGGGTCTTGTGCCAACAGGCCGCCGGCCAAGCCTAAGCTGTTAATCGCTAAACCCCCAACGGAGGCCTGGGTACGAGGCACCACCAGCATCCAGTCTCGGGTAATCAATAGATTGCAGGCTTGCCAACTGTATTCCAGCTTCTGCCAGGCTTCCAGCAGGGTATCCGGTTGCCAATTCGGCAGCCAATGAACGCGATGGACAAAGGGATAGATGCTCTGATGAGAATCTTGCTGCCAACGCAAAACCGCCGCATCGATCGGCAGGACGCCCGCGCCCAAATCTTTGGGCACCAGCTGGAAATGGCGGTGTGCCAGGGAAGCCCCGGCCAGTGGGCCGCCGTTATAGAACACCAGGCCATCGACCTGATCCAACACCATGGCGATGGCGCTGAAGTCGGCCAAATTCAGTAAGCCGGTCTGTTCAACAAAACCTTGCGTGGTGATCAGGCCGTGTAACGGCAGCAGGCTGTATTTATTCAGCAGCAGATGATGGCTCTGGCCCAGGGTTTCCACCCAGAGCGCCGGGTCGGGTGTTAAAAAGGGATTAGCCGGTGACGCGGTGATGGGTTTTTCGATTGCCACAGAGGGCGCATAGCGGACCACAAAATCAATGCCACCCTGGCTGATGATTTCGTATTCGCTGGGCCGTATCACCAACTGACCCGAGGCAATCGCCCGATCGGCGACCGCACTCATCCGTTGCCAAAGATTTTCCATGTTAACCACTCAATCCGTCAGTGTTGGCAGTCTACCACCAACGTTCCACTGAATCTCTAGCCCGCCCGCGCGGGCCTTGACTTAGCTGCTGCAGCTTAGGATCGGTGCAGGCGCGGCCGCGGCCGGTGGCTGATGCCAATGGGCCCATTCGGCCCGTTCGGTAAAGGGGTCTTGCAGGGCCGCAAAGAACGATTCCAAGGGGCCAAAATTACCAGTCTGCGCGGCATCGATGACCGCCTGGAGATGATGACTGCGTGCCACAGTCACCGGGTTAGAGGCAAGCATCTGACGCTGGCGCTCGGTCTCATCGGCTTCGGTCTGGGTCAGGATGCGAGCACACCAGGCGGCGAAGCGCGGCGCATCGATAAAGTCATCCTTTAGGCCGGGCCATTCGGTCAGCGGTAAGTTGGCCAGGCGTCGAAAGGGCGTGTGGAAGTCTTTGCCTTCTGCGGCCAATAGGGCCAGCCATTCATCCAATAACTCGGGCTCAATGGGCCGCTCAGATGAGCCGCCAAGTCGTTGATTGAGCAGTTCATAGTAATGCTTCCGATGGCACTGATCGAAGTCGCTCACCGCAGCGGCCAACAACTGCGAATCGGTCAGCGGCGCCAAGGCCTGGGCCAAGCGCTGCAAATTCCAGAACGCCACCGAGGGCTGTTGGTTAAAGGCATAGCGTCCTTCGGCGTCGGTATGGTTATAGACCGCATTGGGTCGTGTCTGGTCGAGAAATGCATAGGGCCCGTAATCGAAGGTTTCGCCGACTATGCTCATATTGTCGGTATTCATCACGCCGTGGACGAAACCATAGGCCATCCAATAGGCAATCATCTGCGCGGTTTGCTCGATCACCGCACGCAGGAGACTGACGATCGGATCGGCGTTGTCCTGGCATTGAGGGAAGTGATGCTTAATAGTGAAGGCGGTCAGCGCCTTGAGTTGATCTATGTCCTGGCGGTGCGCCAGCCATTCGAAATGACCGAAGCGAATATGGCTGCTGGCCACGCGCATCAGGGTCGCGCCCGTCTCAAGGGTTTCTCGATACACCGCTTCAGTGGAACCGGCTAAGGCTAGGGCGCGGGTGGTCGGCGCACCGAGGCCATGCAGCGCCTCACTGCCCAAGAATTCACGGATCGAGGACCGCAGCACGGCACGGCCATCACCAAAGCGACTGTAGGGTGTCTTGCCGGCACCTTTGAGATGCATTTCCCAATAGACACCGCTCGGATCGAGCCACTCGCCTAAAAGTAAGCCTCGACCATCGCCCAGTCCTGGATTCCAACCACCAAATTGATGACCCGCGTATTTTTGCGCTATTGGCTCGTGGCCCTGGAACAGCGCCGTGCCCGCCATAACGCCGAGGATATCGGCATTGGCCACTAACGGCAGTTGCATGCGCTCGGCCAGCGCTTGATTCCAGCAGACCCAATAGGGCTCGGCCAGTGGTGTGGGCATGACTCGACTGCAGGTCTCGGGCAGTTCGGTGGCAAAGCGCGACGTAAACACAATAGCTTCTTATTGGACTGGGTGAATCATTAGTATAGGGGCGCGATGGCGAGGGACAAGGGCCTGACGGATCTCGGTTGGCAATATGGCTCGGTAGATGGGTGTCTATAGGTTGTCAAATTCGCTAAGATACCGCACTCGGGGCGTTCCTAGGCGCACTCTTAACCCATTCAGATAGGATCGCTCGTGAAAAAAATCCTTGGCCTCATCCTAATGCTGCTCACTATCGGCATGGCATCCGCCAATCCAGCCGCGCGTCCGGCGGCCATTGGTGTTTCCGTCCTATCCTTATTGGCCTGGAATCCGATGCGCTTAACGGGCGTCGGACTCGACTACGGCCTAGATGAAGACTTTGCTCGAACCCGACTGCTCTGGCTCTGGGATCTGGCCAACCCGTTGCGCCGAGTCGGCCCCCTGACGCTCAGTGGGCACATGGAATTGGCCATGGGCCAGACCGCGCCCTCCCCAGCCGACCTCACCTTAGGCTTAACCCCTCTGTTGGAGTGGCGCTGGACCAACCTCAGCTGGGCACCCTTTATCGAGACCGGACTGGGCGCTAACTATATAAGCTTAACGGAGAATCGGCAGCGAAGCCTATCGACCCATTTTCAGTTTGGCGAGGTTTTGGGGATTGCCATGGAGTACCGCGATCTTAAGGTCGGCCTACGTTATCAGCATCTGTCCAATGCCGACATGGTCCTGCCCAATAACGGTTACAACTTCTATGGTGCGGTGCTCAGCTACCGTTACTGAGCGGGCTTGCTCGAGCTAGCCGGCTCCGAGACCATCATGCTAGACACTAGCTGCAGTATTTCCGCTTCCTTCGCATCCAAATTGCCATCGGTTATTGCCAGCTCACGCAACAGGGTCAGCACCCGTGCATCGGATTTTAGTGCCGGAACCAGCGGGGCCAGATAGTCCGCCAAATGATTCCCCTTCAGGGCTTGGAGGCTGTCAGCAATGAGGGCTTGGTGATAGGCGGCCTTGGAAATGCCCGGGTTGTGCCAAGGCAAGTCCTCGAGCAGGCGAGCAAAGAGGTCTTGTTCCGTCAATTTGACCTTGCCATCGGCCTGATACAGCAGGGTCGTCAGCGCGATAATGGCTTCCGATTTTTGCTGATCCAGGGCTATCTTGTTGTCGTCCAACAATCCCAGTAGCGTTGCTAACATCTGTGCTGCTCCTTACTTAGGCCGGTCCATGCGGGCCGTTACGAAGTGGACCCCGAGGACCGCCGATGCAACCTTGCGCTCTGCGGTCCGGGATCCGAACCTGGGCAGTGTCCCACAGCGGGTCGATGGCCAGCCAGATGGAGTTTGCTGCCGGGCTTAACCGACCGATTGCAGACCGGCCACCCGCTTGGCTGCGCGCCCGACGGCCGACAACAGGGCCTGCAAATTCGCTGTCGTGGTATCTTCATGGATCGCGGCTGCGACCGAATCAACCCCATCGACGCTAACACAGACACTGGCGATCGCATCGGAGTCGGTGCCCTGGCGCAGCGCATGTTCATCAAACTGGCTGACCTTAATGGCCACGCCATAGTGACGGCCCAATGCATCGGCGAGGGCCTCGAGCGCGCCCACACCCCGCCCGGTCAATTCAATAGGTTCGGCCGCCTCGATGCGAAAGGTCGCCTCGGTTTGTTGATTGTGCGAGCTCAAATCATAGCCGCGCAGGTTCCAGCCGGCCGGCACGGCAACAAAATGGTCATCGAAGAGCGCCTTAATTTCCTTGCTGCGCACCTCCGAACCGGCTTGCTCCGCCGCCTTTTGCACCACATTACTGACGTGTTGATGCATCCACTTGGGCAATTCGATGCCGTAGTCGCGCTCCAGTACGTGCGCAACACCCCCCTTACCCGACTGGCTATTGATGCGCACGACCGCTTCATAATCGCGCCCCAGATCGGCTGGATTGATCGGCAGATAGGCCACTTCCCAATGAGCCAGACCCTTGTCATGGTGGAACTGCAAGGACTTGCGGATCGCATCCTGGTGACTGCCGGAAAAAGCGGTATAGACTAGTTCGCCCACCCACGGATGACGCGGATGTACCGGCAAGTCGGTGCATTCTTGACAGACTCGGAGCATTTCTTGGACATCGCTAAAATCCAGTTTAGGGTCCACCCCCTGGGAATAGAGGTTCATGGCCAGGGTCACCAGATCCATGTTGCCGGTCCGCTCACCATTGCCTAACAGCGCACCCTCGACGCGATCGGCCCCGGCCATCAGACCCAATTCGGTTGCCGCCACGCCACAACCACGATCGTTGTGAGTGTGTAAGCAAACGATCACCTGCTCGCGTTGATGCAAGGCGCGGCACATATATTCAATTTGATCGGCAAACACATTGGGGGTCGACATTTCGACCGTGGCGGGCAGGTTAATAATCACCGGCTGACCCTGGATTGGCTGCCAAACATCGATAACCTGATTGCACACCTCGATGGCGTAGTCTATTTCTGTGCCAGTGAAGCTTTCCGGAGAATACTGAAAGGTCCACTCGGTATTGGGGTTGCGCGCGGCGTACTCCTGCACCCAACGAGCGCCCTGCACGGCGATGCCGGCAATCTGCGCCTGACTCATGCTAAAGGTTTGTTCCCGCTGCACGGTCGAGGTCGAGTTGTAGACATGGACAATCGCCCGCTTAACGCCTTTGAGCGCCTCGAAGGTTTTACCGATCAGATGCTCACGCGCCTGGGTCAGGACCTGAATCGTGACGTCATCGGGTATCAGATTGTCCTCTATCAGCTTACGCGCAAAATCAAACTCCGGCTGTGCCGCCGATGGAAAGCCAATTTCAATCTGCTTAAAGCCCAACTTCACCAATAGAGCAAACATCTTCACCTTCTGGGCAACCGTCATCGGTTTTACCAGGGCCTGATTGCCATCGCGTAGGTCGACACTGCACCAGATCGGCGCCTGACTGATGACCTGGTCGGGCCAGGTTCGGTCCGCCAGATTCAGACGTGGATAGGCCTTGTATTTGCGATGGTCAAACGAGCCGGCCGCAGACATCTGCTGGGCCACTGAATGGTTGTCCTGTTGCTCTGAAGTGCTCATGGTTCACCCTATTGGTTTAGGTTATGCAGCGTGTGACCCGGATCGGACGCACGTCCGATCCGGGTTATAAATTTCAGTCTAGCCTGTTCTTCTGCCGGGATATGGCCTGTTCGTCACCGGATGGGTGGGCGGACTTGGGGCGGATCGCGCAACCGGTAAGTTGCCGTCACCTATGCAGACTGGGGTAAAGTCTGTCGAGCCAAGGTTGCCGAAGAACATAACTAGATTAGGGCATTGGTATCGCAATGTCCTTGCGCATTTGGCTTTATTACAAAAAATGGCGCAATATTAGTGGGCATTAATAAAGTTTTCCGCTCTAATCATGCCACAAAGGGGTTTAATATGGCGATCCTATCTAAGTTAGACCGATATGACCGACAGATTCTCGAGTTACTACAGCAAGACGCTGGCCTGTCCAATCAGGACTTGGCAGAGCGTATTGGTTTGTCGGCCTCGCCCTGCTCCCGGCGAATCAAAAACCTAGAAGAACGCGGCTTTATCGACCAGCGTATCGCCCTGATTAACCGCTCGGCGCTCAACTTGAACTTGGTGGCCATAGTCGGCATCCGCATGGATCGACACACCCCAGACCGGTTCGAGCATTTTGAACAGGCCGTGGCCGCAATCGATGAGGTCATCGAGTGCTTTTTGGTGACCGGCCAGGACTCCGATTATCAGCTCAAGGTGGTGGTACCCGATATGGATCACTACCATCAGGTACTCTTGAAACATATCACCACCATTGCCGGCGTCGATGGGGTTCATTCGAGCTTTCTGCTGCGTGATATTATTAAGGCCAAGCCGTTGCCGCTGAAGTATTTGCCTTGACCAATCCGCTCGATGGCAGGTTGGGCCTCGCCAACCTTTTTGCCCTCAAAAATTCAGGTATACTGGGCGCCTCATTCACCATTGGACACTTCACCGGCCATGATCATACCCCTGACCGCCCGACTGGCCATCTTGGCCCCGCTAATTTTCGTCGGCCTTTTGATCGACCAACTCTCCAAGGTCTGGGCCAGCTCAACCCTTCAGGGTGGGCCCCGGTTCACTTTTCTATTTGACACC
>NZ_CEYAVF010000001.1:37051-99768 GCF_982785585.1 Reinekea sp.
TGCTTATTTTTGGCCAGTGGTGGCTCGACCGACGCGCCCGTGCCTAAACGCTCTGGGCGACTACCGAATGGAGATCAGACCATGTTAAACGGCCAATGCCATTGCGCCAACGTCAGCTTTACGACCGATCTCTTGCCGACGCTGCTCACCGACTGTAACTGCTCCATCTGTGTGCGCTACGGTGCCCGCTGGGCACACTTCCGCCCGGACCAGGTGCTGATCACAGTTCGTCGCGGCAGCACCCGTACCTATAGTCGGGGCGAGCACTGCATCGACTTTCATCATTGCCCGGACTGTGGCTGCGTGACCCACTATTGCACCACCGACAAGGCCGATCCGGCCGTGGCACGAGTCAGCATCAACGCCCGAATGTGCCCGCCTGAGCAGGTTCAAGGCATTCAGGTTCGGCTTTTTGATGGTGCCGACCGCTTTGTGTTTTTGGACTAAATGACCCCGATCGAGGATTTACGATGACCCCGGTAATCTATAAAGACACCCCGATATTTCCCGGTAAAATTGTCTGTATTGGCCGCAACTACGCGGGACATATTGCCGAATTGGGCAACGAAATACCCTCGGCGATGGTGGTCTTTAATAAGCCCAGCAGCGCCATCAGCGATCGACTCTTGGCGCACGCTGGTGGGCCGGTGGATTACGAATGTGAGCTGTGTTTTCTGATCGGTGACGGCGCGCTGGTGGGGATCGGGCTGGGGCTTGATTTGACCCGGCGCGACCTACAAAACCAGCTTAAACAGCAGGGTCTGCCCTGGGAGCGAGCCAAGGCCTTCGATGGCTCAGCCACCTTCAGTCCGTTTGTCGCCCTGCCAGATGACATCAATAGACTGTCCTTTACCCTGCATATCGACGATAAACTGACCCAAGCGGGCGATCCGGGTCTAATGCTGTACCCGCCGCAGACTATAATCTCAGAACTGACCCGCTTTATGAGCCTACAGGACAACGACATCCTCATGACGGGCACGCCCATGGGCGTCGGTCGGGTGATGGCAGGTTGCCAATTTGTCGCGCGTCTGTACGACGATCGACAGCTGCTGATTGAACACTCCTGGCGAGGCATTGCCCTATGACTACAAAACTCATTATCGGTAATAAGAACTATTCAACCTGGTCCTTGCGCCCCTGGCTATTGCTGAGCGCTTTTGACCTGCCCTTCGACGAAGTGAACGAGTCGCTCCAGCCCGACCGACTGCGCGCCCGATTGCTGACGCATTCGCCAGCGGGCAAGGTACCGGTTTTGGTCGACGCCGACGTTCTGGTCTGGGACTCACTGGCTATCTGTGAATATGTCTCCGAGGTCCACTTGGCAGGTCAAGGCTGGCCGCGCAACGCGCCAGACCGAGCCAAGGCGCGCGCCATCTGCTGCGAAATGCATGCCGGTTTTACGGCCCTGCGCGCCGCGCTGCCGATGAACATTCGCGCCAAACGCAAGGTTGACCTCAGTGCTGCATGTAGAGCCGACATCGCCCGCATCGATGCCATCTGGTCCGATCATCGGCCCGATAACTGGTTATTTGACACCTTCGGCATCGCCGACTGTTTCTATGCCCCGGTGGCGCTGCGCTTTGAGACCTATGGTATTGAGCTATCGCCGGCCGCACGTGCCTATCAGGTCAAATTGCTCGCTCATCCTGCCGTGCAACGTTGGACCGAGGCGGCCCTGAGCGAAACCGACGTGGTCGCCGCAGATGAGGCTGGGCTTGAGATATAAGGTTTGCCGGCCGTGCGCCGATCGGCCAAGACGAAATTAATCGCCCACCGACGGCGCTTCGGGCTAAACTGGCGCGCTTCAATACCACCAACCGAGTTTTTTGAGGATAAAGCATGACCGAACTCAGTGTGAACCTGAATAAAATTGCCCTGTTGCGCAATGCCCGCGGGCACGATGCGCCGAATGTCGTGGAATTTGCGAAAAAATTCATCACCTTGGGTGTTAAGGGCATCACCATTCACCCACGCCCGGACGAACGCCATATCACCCGTCAGGATGCTCATGACCTGGGTGACCTGATTCGCCCATTGGACGGGATTGAACTGAACATCGAAGGCTATCCGTCGGAAGATTTTCTCCAGCTGATCGAGGCCGTTCGGCCGGACCAGACTACCCTGGTGCCCGATTTACCGGGCCAACTGACATCCGATCACGGTTTCGACTTTCACACCCAGGGTGCTTTCTTAGCACCGATCCTCAGTCGACTGAAAAACAGCGGCACACGGATTTCGATCTTCCTCGATCCGGATTTGGCACAGGTAAGGCTTGCGGCCCAATCCCAAGCGGATCGGATCGAACTCTACACCGAGGCCTATGCCGACACCTTTAATCGGCCGAACCGACAGGACATCTACCAACAATATCACGAGGCTGCGGCTCTGGCCGTCAGCCTGGGGCTGGGTGTGAACGCCGGGCACGACCTCAATCTGGACAATCTGCCGCGCTTCGTTACCATCCCCGGTATTCAGGAAGTTTCGATCGGCCATGCTTTGGTGGTTGAATGTCTGGAGCTCGGTATCAATACCGTCGTACGACAGTATCTGGCCATCTGTCAGCAAGGCCACTAGCAAGACGCCACTGGACAAGCTTACCGCGCGTGCCCGTGGCGCCGATACAGCGCGGTAGCAAGGATGCTGCCAACGGCCGACTGGTTCGACTTAACGAAAATCCTCTGCTATCGTTTTTAGGTGCGTATCAAGCATTTAGGATTCGGCATAGTGTCAACAAGCGTTCCAGTTGTAGTGATGGTTAATCTCGCGGTCATGGTTATCGGACTGGCTGCTTTTGTGGTCTATCAGTTGGCTCAGCATCACCAAACCAACCGCAGCTTGGCAGGCCAGGTCCAACAGTTAAAAAGCTTACTGGCCGGGTTGCGCGGAGCGCTAAAGGCAGACCCTGTTGCCGACAACCGGGATCATCTCAGCGCGGCCTCATTGCGCACCCATCAGCTCAACATTCTCAATGCGACCTTAGACCTTGAAGAGCGGATTACCCATACCGATCCGAGCGTCGCGACAAAGTTGGCGGCACAACTCAATGCGCTGAAAACGCAGGCCAATTATGCCCATAAGATGTCCGAACAATTAGGCGCGCAGGCCAACTCCAGCCGGTTCAGACGCCTGTCGTTGGAAAACAAACTGAAGCAGAGGCAGGTGGCCCTGAATAAGGCACGCTCGGTCAATCGCCAGCTTAAAGACCATTACGCAACGATCAAAGTTGCCCACCAGCAGATATTAGAGCGACGGGCAGAACTGCGCATTACCAAAGACCAACTGACTCAGGCGGCCGATGAAAATGGTCGACTCAATGCCCAATTAAGCGACTTACGGAGCGGTTAAGCCTCAGCGAAAGGTCAGGCTGTAGCGATAAGCGGTGCGCGCCAAGAGAAACTCTGGATGCACACTGGGGCTCCAGGAATCATCCCCACCCACGCCCATATGCTCGGCATCGAGCCGCAGATACAGGCAGCTATCCTTCTGCAGCTCATGGGTATGTTTGGCCGAGGCCACCGTGCTCTGACTGTACCGACTGACGCCCAGATGAAAGGCCCCGGCAACCGCGACCCCGGCAACTTGGACCGACTGGCAATCGCAGCGCAGGCCGCTTTCGGTCGGAAACACATAAGGGGTAAAAAAATCATCGATCGGCGCCGAATAGGCACCGAACAGGGCCGAATGTTTGCGATCGGGATAGTTCTCGTGCGGCCCACGGCCGACCCAATCGACTCGACTCTGAATGTCTCTCAAGCCCAATTCAATACCGACCCGCGCCAAGGGTGGTAAGCCAGGCGCCACCTGCACCGAGATTGCCAAGTCCCAGCTGCCGTCGGCATAAAAGCTATAGCGCCAAACGGAGGCAAGCAGCACATTACCATCGACACAATGCTGCTGACTGACGCAGACAGCCACCCTCGACTCGTGCTGCTCGGTATCGATCGACACCAGGGTGCGCGCCAGGCGATCCAGTCCGGCGGCCTGCCAGCGACTCATCCAGGCATTGGGGTCCATCTTATGGGCTTCGCTGGTGCCAATATCGTTATCGAGCGGCGCGCGCCAAAAATTGTCGAGCGGCGCGCGGGCGATCAGCTCGACACCGTCGGCCTTACGCCAACTGAGCAACAGGCCGGTGTGGGCATTGAACTGCCATTCGGCCGCGCCACACTGCACCCTGTGGATCTCGCCTAGTACCAGCGTGAGCGCACCACTGGGCCTGATCACAGCCGGAGCCAGTGCCATCGACATCGGCAAGGCTATCTGGGCTTGGGCCAACAGATGCGCCGCCTCGGCCCAGGCAGTGGCCGCCTTGAGGTGCACTTCGAGCGTCAACTGGTAGTTGCAACCGGGACGAACCGGCGGCAAGGCAGTCGCGAGCTCAATACGCTCGCTGCCCCCCGCTTGGACCATTATCGGCGCCTGACCGGCAAGGATCGCCACGCCGTCTTCCAGCACGCGCCAACTCAGGATCTCATTATCGGTACTGCGAAAGAGAAACTCACTGCTTACTCGCACCGCCAAGGCATCGCCCGGTATCCGCTCAAAGTGCAGATGCTGTTGGCAGAATTTGGCTTCGAATGCTGTTGGATGGGGCGTTCGATCGGGGAACATCAGACCATTGATACAGAATTGTCGGTCGTTCGGGACATCGCCGAAGTCGCCACCATAGGCCGAAAATTCGGTGCCCTGAGCATCGACTTGGGTTAGGCCCTGATCGACCCAGTCCCAAATAAAACCACCCTGCAAGCGGGGGTATTGGCGAAAGGCCTGCCAATACTTATCGAACGAACCCAGGCTATTGCCCATGGCGTGCGCGTATTCACAGAGAATCAGTGGGCGCTGTTCATCGGGCAGACCGAGCCATTTTTTGATGGACCACTTGGGCACCGCCGGATGCGCCATATCGGTATCGACGCGCGCATACATCGGGCAAATAATATCGGTCACCGCCGAATCGGCCCCACCGCCTTCATATTGGATCGGGCGGGTCGGATCGATCGCCTGAGTCCACTGATACATCACATGATGGTTCTTGCCGACACCCGATTCATTGCCGAGTGACCAGATAATAATCGACGGGTGATTGCGATCGCGCAGCACCAAGCGGGTCATCCGTTCGACATAGGCATTGAGCCAGAGCGGATCTTCCGATAGCCGAGAGCAGGGCCACATGCCGTGTGTTTCAACGTTCGCCTCATCGACCACATAGAGCCCGTATTGGTCGCATAGGGCATAGAAGTCGGGATGATTGGGGTAGTGCGAGGTGCGCACGGCATTGAAGTTGAATTGCTTCATCAGGCGCACGTCTTGTTCCATATCGGCGCGCGTCACGGCATGGCCACGGGTTGGGTGGTGCTCGTGTCGGTTTACGCCACGGATCAGCAAAGCCTGGCCGTTGACCCGCAACTGCCCGCCGCGAATCTCCACCGTGCGAAAACCGACCTGAGTGCGTTCGACATCGAGTACCTCGCCCTGGCTATCTTCAAGGCTCAATACCAGGGTATAGAGATTGGGTGTTTCATCGGTCCATTTACGCGGATTGAGCAGCGCTATCGAGTGATGGGCTAATTCGGGATAGCCGCCATGCTCATCGACGGCGGCGCTGCCCAGATTGACCCGCTCATCGGCGATGCAATGATCGGCATCGAACAGTTGCGCCCGAAGCTGGGCCGGGGCGGCCGGCAAGGTGCCCGAAATACGCGTTTCGATGCGCAGTTCAGCATCGCGATAGAGGGCATCTAGGTGGGTCTGGACACAATAGTCGGCAATGGCGAACGCCGGCTTGAGCAGCAGGGACACGTCGCGGAACAGGCCACTGAGCCACCACATATCCTGATCTTCCAGATAGCTGCCATCGCACCAGCGCAAGACCATGGCGGTAATCTGATTGTGGCCCTCGACCACAAAGGCGGACAGGTCAAACTCGGCCGGCAGCCGGCTGTCTTTGCTCAGACCCACGTAATGACCGTTGCAAAACAGATAGAGCATGGCGTTGGCACCATCGAAAATGATCCGACACTGGCTCTGGAGATCGGTACTGGACAGGTCAAAATTTCGCCGATAGACACCGGTCGGATTGTCCACTGGCACAGTCGGTGGATTCACGGCGAAGGGATATTGCACATTGGTGTAGATCGGTCGATCGTGGCCCTGCAGTTGCCAATTGGAGGGCACCGTCTGCGTTTCGCTAAAGGGATAGGCATCGAACACGATTGTATCGGGCACCGCCTCGGGCCGTTCGAAGTAGGCAAAGGACCAATCACCGTTAAGCAGGCGTCGTTGCGAGCTGATTTGCGCTCGGGCTTGGTCGGTCGAGCGGTAGCCGGCCAGCGGCGCGTGGGCCGGCAGGCGATTGTGCTGCACCAGGGTCGGATTCTGCCAAGCGTTCTGGAGCAGCAGGTCACTGATTTTAGTCATGGGGGGAGCCTCGGCAGATGATTTGGTAACGTTTTCAAATTAGCCGAAATCATAGCCCAAGCCCTGCTCGGGCACAAAGGGTTTTGCCCCGCTGGATCCGCCTGGGCGTTAGCTTCGGTTGCCAGCGGAGGCCTTGACCAGAGCCAGCAAGGCCACCAGCGCCATCAGGGCGCAGACGCCAAATACCGCCTGAATACTCAGCCACTGGGCAACGGCACCGCCTAACAGGGCGCCGACCAGACTGCCGACCTTGATGGCGTTACTGTACAGGGTCGATGCCATGCCCATCCGACCCTGCATCAGGGCCTGAAATACCGAGATACCCAGGCCCGCCATCACGCCGATAAAGGCGCCATTAAAGATCTGCAACAGCACCAGCGGGACCAGACTGTCGGACCAATAAACCCCCAAATAGAACAGCAGGCCACAGCCAGCGGCCAGTTTGAGCGGGGAAAACAGGCGCCAACGACCGGCGAAAATGCCGGCGCCAATCATAATGGGGATTTCCAGTCCGGCGGCGGCGCCCATCAGAAAGCCCGGCACCACGGCCGCCAGTTGCAAGCTGTCGTAGCTGTAAATCGGCATATAGACGATATACATATTGTTCGAGGCAAAGGTGGCGGCAATCGCCAGGATCATCCATTTCAGGCGACTATCAGTCGGCTGCGGCTCGGTGCGCACGGCGGGCAGCGGCGCGTCTTGGATTGAGGCAACATTCAGACGGGTAAGCAAGAAAATCAGCGCGCAGATCAGGGTCAGGCCTAAGAAGCCAATCCGGGCGAACAGTAGGTAGGCGAGCGGTGGCCCGATAATCCAGCTGAGCGAGAAGGTTGCGCGCAAGAGCGACTGAAACAGGGTGGCATCGGCATCGCCAACCTGCTCGCGCGCCAGCGCAAAGAGCTGCGGCTGCACCGGCGACACCGCACCAAACATCAGCATCCCGGTAATTAGCAGCAGCCAGTATTGTTCGGCCAAACCCAGCCCGATGGAGGCCACGAAGGAAATCGAGACGCAGACTCGAATAATACCGATGCGGCTCAGTCCGGCATCGGATTGTTTGGCCAACCAGTGCGACACCAGGACCCCGGACAGGGTATTGGCGGCAAACAGGACACCGATCCACATCGGCTCGATGTGCAGGTTTACCGCCAAATGGGTGCTCATCACCGGCATAATGGCCGCGCCGGCCAAGCCCATTGCGAGCGACAAGAGGATCAATCGCAACCGCGTGGCGTCGAGTATCAAACTCTTCAGTGATGCATGGCTCAAGGCTGACTTATTGCCCCCAAGGTTTGGCGGCAGGCGGTCGATTATCGACGCAGATTTCAATCTGTGCCATCACCTCGGGGGTGAGTAACGGCACGCAGTCGAGTGCTTTGAGGTTATCCTCCAGTTGCGTCAATTTGGACGCACCGAGGATAACGGTGCTGACGTTCGGATTTTTCAGGCACCAGGCCAGTGACAGATGGGTCAGGCTTATGCCCAACTTATCGGCCAATTCACCGAGCGCGCGAATCTTCGCCATCTTCTGCGCACCGTCGGCAGTGCTCCAGAGATCCCGCAGCCACTCATAACCGGGCAAGGCCAGCCGGCTGTCATCGGGAATGCCGGCACTGTACTTGCCGGTCAGCAGACCAGAGGCCAGCGGTGACCAGATGGTCGTACCCATGCCGTAATCTTCGTACAGGGGCCGAAATTCCGCCTCAACCTTATCCCGATGCAACAGGTGGTATTGCGGTTGCTCCATGGTCGGCGGGGTCAAATTGTATTGACGGGCCACGGCATGAGCCTCGGTGATCGCCTGAGCAGACCATTCAGAGGTGCCCCAATAGATGATTTTGCCCTGCAGCACCAACTGGTGCATGGCGCGAACCGTTTCTTCGATCGGCGTGTCGATATCGGGACGGTGGCAAAAAAACAGATCCAGGTAGTCAACCTTAAGGCGCACCAATGCCGCGTCGCAGGCATCGCGCACGTGCTTGGCACTCAAGCCCATCTGGGTCGGCTTGGCACCGCCCCAAAAGACCTTAGACGACACGGCATAGGTATCGCGCGCAAGGCCCAGGCCGGCAATGGCCTCACCCATAATCTGTTCCGATAGCCCGGCCTCATAGCCTTCGGCGTTGTCGAAAAAATTAACGCCGGCATCATAAGCGGTTTTCAGCAGCGCCGTGGCATCGGTCATATCGACCTGTTTGCCAAAGGTCACCCAGGAACCCAGGGATAGGGCACTTACTTTCAGTCCGGACTTGCCTAAACGACGATATTCCATTGTATCTCCCATCTATTCTAAAGGTTACCAGGGTAGCAGCTGCTGGCCTGAGGTGGTGAGGCTATTCCAATACTGTTCCAGCTTTGATCGTTGCACGGCGTTGAGGCTCAGGCCGGCACTGGAAAAATTCGCCTGTAACTGTTCGCTCGAACGGATGCCGGGGATCACCGCCGTCACCTCAGCATAGCTGAGCAAATAGGCGAGAGCTTGCTGACCGAGGCTGCGATCGGCCGAGACCAACCACTGTAAATCATCGATGCACGCCGCACGCCGACGCACCTCGGTCGCATCCCAGCGCGCGCGCACCCCATCAAAGGTACTCTGGGCATGGTATTTTCCGCTCAGCCAACCGCTGTCGAGCGGAACCTTGGTGATCACGCCGATGTCATGTTGCCGCACCAGATCGAAGGCCAGGCGGACATCCTGATGCAATACATTGAACATCAGCTCCAGCACCTGGGCATCGGTGGTTTGCAGCGTTTCACGCACCTCATGGGCATAGTCGACACTGGCACCGTAGTGGCGGATTTTGCCCTGCTGTTGGGCCTCGCGCAACGCGGGCCAAATTTCATGCTGGCCATTAAGGACGTCCATCGGGGGTGAATGGGCCAAGAAGACATCCAGGTAGTCGGTCTTCAGGCGGGCCAGGGAGCCGTGCAGACTGCGCCAAAAGCCATCGGCGCTGAAATCCAACCCGCCGCCCGGTTGGTGACCAAACTTGCTCACGATCACCACCTTGTCGCGCTTACCCTGCAGCGCCTCGCCAAGCAGCCGTTCGCTATGGCTTAGGGCGTAGTTCGGTGCCGTATCGAAGAGGTTACAGCCCAGGTCAATCGCCTGATGCACCAGTTTGTGGGCCAGTGCATCGGTCATGCCGCCCCATTGATCACCGTTGCCCAATTGCCAGGCACCGAAGCCCACTTCAGACACCAGCAACTCGGTCTGGCCGAGTCGGCGCAGGGGTAACATCAGATAACGCCTCGGATGTGCGCACGCACGTGCAGGCGATAAAAGTCGGCCAGGGCCTTGTGGGTATCGGCGCTCAGCGGCGCTAATTGGGATGCCTCGGCGTTACGCTCAATCTGCTCGGCCGAGCTGGCCCCAGTAATTACGGAACTGACCGCCGCGTGGTCGAGCAACCAACGCAAGGCCAGTTGCGCCATGTTTAGGCCCGCCGGCACCATCGGGCGTAACTGTTCGATTAGGTCGATGGCCTGCTCAAAAGGCAAGCCGGAAAAGGTTTCGCCGACGTGAAAAGCGGCGCCATCTCTATTGAACGTTCGGTGATCCTGCGGCGTAAAACGCTGATCTTTGGTCATCTTGCCGGCCAACAGACCGCTCGCCAAGCCGAGCCGGACGATCACGCCAACGCCCTTGGCTTGGGCCAGC
This sequence comes from Reinekea sp., assembly GCF_982785585.1. Taxonomy (NCBI): domain Bacteria; kingdom Pseudomonadati; phylum Pseudomonadota; class Gammaproteobacteria; order Oceanospirillales; family Saccharospirillaceae; genus Reinekea; species Reinekea sp. Next base: position 47,133 of record NZ_CEYAVF010000001.1, read on the forward strand.
GGTAAGACCTGCTCGGCCATATCCTGACGCAACAGATTAAAAATCAACTGGAGGGAAGCAACACCGGTCTCGTTCAGGCAGAACAGAGCCTCCTCGATGGTTTCCACGCTCGCGCCGTAATGGGCGATTAAGCCCTCCTGTTTAAAGCCCTCGAGCCAGCGAAAGATCTCGCCGCGCTGCAATTCGGCAAAGGGAATGCAATGTAATTGCACCATGGCCAGTGTATCGACCTGCAAACGCCGGCGCGAGGCATCGATCGCCGCGCGCAGCTTGTCCTGCGTATAGCCTTGGCCATAGAGTTCGTCGGTGCGACCGGCCTTGGTGACGATAACTCGATCGGCGTTCGGATGGGCCTGGGCATAATCACCGATCAGCTGCTCGCTGACACCGCCGCCGTAAACATCGGCGGTGTCCCAAAAGGTCACCCCGGCGGCATCGGCCGCGCTCAGAATGGTGCGGCCCCGATCCGCGGATACCGGCCCCCAATCGCCGCCGAGCTGCCAGCAGCCCAAACCAATTTCAGAGGTCATCAAACCACTTTTTCCTAAGGATCGTTGCTTCACCATATCAATTTGCTCCGTTAATACTTTTCGATGCGCGAGTGTAATTGGTTTAGAATGAAAGATAATTAGCCATTTATTAACCCAATTGATTAGTAGGATTAACCAATGGATCACTTATCAGAAATTCAGGCCTTCTTGGCCATTGCAGATTTGGGCAGTTTCACCAAGGCCGCCGAGCACTTAGGCTTGTCGCGCAGTCGCATCAGTCAGTTGATCAGCCGCTTGGAAGATCGCCTCGGTGTGATGTTGATGCACCGCACCACCCGCTCCTTGACCCTGACGCCGGAAGGCGAGCAATTCCGCACCGGCTGTCGCCAAGGCATGCAACACTTGGAGCAAGCCGAGGCAAGCCTCAAGCTGATGTCCACCCGACTGTCCGGACCGGTGCGCATCAATTCGGTCGGCGGCGTTTTTGGCGAAACCTTCCTGTCCAAGGCGTTGGCGGAGGTGGTCAGCGAGCACCCGGAGGTCACCGTACATATCAGCTATTCCAGCAGTCTGATCGACCTCAATCGAGATCCGGTCGATCTGGTCTTGCGCATCGGTAAGGCCCCAGGTCATCAGGTGGCGTCGGCCCATCTGGGCGAGATCCACCATGTGCTCTGTGCCAGCCCGAAGTTCGTCAATCTGTATGGCTTTGCGCAAAGCCCCAGTGACCTGGAACAGCTGCGTACCATCAGTGGCACGCCAAAAACCTGGGAGCTGACCCGGGCGAATGAGCGTCAGGTGGTGACGCCTAAATCGTGCTGGCACTCGCCCAGTTCTCAGGCACAACGCATCGCCGCGGAACAGGGCCTGGGCATCGCACGGCTGCTTACCGCGGTGGCCCAGGATGCTCTGGCTGAAGGACGCCTACTCCGGGTCCTGCCGGAATGGCAGATCGAGCCGACTCAACTTTGGTTGCTCTGGTCCAATCAGGGTGATCTGCCCAAACGTATCGAGATGGTGCGCGACCATTTGCGCGTGCGCCTGACCAATCTGATCGGCGATAACCGTTGGGACGGCCTAGCCCAATTGGGCCAAGCCTAGTGCTATCAAGGCGCCGACGGCCAGACCGGCGGCCACCTCATTGACGCTGTGGCCAATGCGCTCATGAAAGCGGCGGATCACCAATTTGGTGCGTTGCGGGTGATCGCCTCGGGCCAGCTCGCGCAGTTGTTTAAACTCATCGACCAATATATTGAGCGCCGCGGCATGACGTCCCGCCGCCAAACGCACGCCCATGGCGTCGTAGGCCACCACACCGGTAAAGACCAAGGCTAAGGCAAACAGACTAGACCCGAAGCCATCCTGCAGGCCAATGGCGATGGCCAGGGCGGCGACTGTGGCGGAATGACTGCTGGGCATGCCACCGGACGCGAAGATCACCTCTGGGCTGATGCTCTTGTTGGCAATGGCTTGGATCAGGCCCTTAGTCGCCTGGGCGGAAACATTGCCGACAATAGCTGCGACCAGGGGATAGGAAAATAGTTCCATAATAGATTTAGGGCTCCGGGGAGTGATTTTGAAGGATACACCATAGGGCGCATTACCGAGGGCGAATTCCAGCCCAGGGCATTATTAACCCAAGGCCAGCCAAACCCCCACGGCCAGCATCAGGGTGCCGGCAATCCGATTCAAGAGTCGGACATTGGACGATTTTTGCAGCAACCGGTTCAATGTTGCCCCGCCCAAAGCATAGATCAGCAGGGCACACAGTTCGATCAATAAGATGATCGCGATCAACGCACTCAGCTGCGGGGCCATGGCCAGGGATTGGTCGAGAAAGGGTGGTAGCAGGACCATAAAGAAGGCCCAACCCTTGGGATTAGCAATGGCGGTTATGAATCCCTGACTGAACAGCGCCCGGCGGCTGATGGCCGAGCCCGCGCCGGCCAAATCCTCCGGAATGGCCATCTTGCCTCTAGAGCGCCACATCTGCAGCCCGAGCCAGACCAGATAGGCTCCGCCCAACCAACGAAATGTGGTAAACACCCAGGGCGCAGCCAAGAGTAGGGCGGCAACGCCGAGCACCGCGGCCGCGGCAATCAGACCGACGCCAATCAGTTCACCGAACATCATCCATAGGGTTCGTTTGACGCCAATGGTAATACCCAGGGTCATGGCCAGGGTCATGCACATACCCGGGGTAAAGGATACGAACATAAAGGTCGGGACAAAGGCCGCCAAGAGTGTGAGATTGAGCATGAACTTCCTTAGGTCAGCGGCGCCTGCTAAGGCGGCCGAGTTACATCTTAAGCTTAGCGCATAGTGGCGCCGGCTTCTGTGGTCTAGACTCTTTTTGGGGGTGTGGGCAAGGTCCTGGTCCAAAAGTCTATTCTACAGGCCTGCGATACACTGACTAAAGTACTTTATTTAAATGACAGGGTTGCTGTGCCAGAGTGCCAGAGCTTTAGTCAAGGAGAGTCCTGATGCATTATGCAATGAGCGTGAGCTGCGCACTAATGGCTGCTGCCACGTTGGCCAGCCAAACATCCGCCGATGTCGGTGTGCTCGATAAGTATGAATGCCACGACCATGGCCTAACCGGCCAGTACCATTGTCATGGACCCGCCGATCTGGCCAAGCTGGGCGGCTTGGTGCTCGGCCTGGATACCCGCGCGCAAGGCTGGTCGACCGGAGGCGAGGAGCTATTTGTCTTTGCTGGGGCGGCACTCAATGCCGAATACACTCATCGCTGGCTAGCGCTTACCGGCAGCTATTTTTATCTGCCCTTGGTCAGTGGTGTCGCTGGCACCAGCGTCGATTTTGACCAGAGCGTTGCGCAACAGGGCTGGGAAGCCGGACTCAAGTTGGGTCCCGGCGTCGGCCGCCTGGGTTCTAAACTGTACGCCACCGCCGGCTGGTCGAATGCCGAGCTCACCGACAGCGGGGATAGCACTAATGATGTCACCTTGGCCGGTTATTATATCGGCGCCGGCGTAGGCAGGAATACCAAGGCGCTCAGTGTCGATCTGATCGGCACCTATCGCGACCCGGCGGCCGTAATAGACTATTTAACGAAACAAACCGGCAGTCGCACCGATGTGGTACATTTCGATATACGTTTAGCACTGGGGTGGCGTTTTTAAGCCAGCCTTATATTTGATAGTTGTGGGAATGCTCTAATCGATGAAGATTGCTGTTGTGGCGCTCGCACTGTTTGCAGCCCTCCCCGCCCTCGCCTCGCCAGGAGCGGTGGATCAATATGATTGCCATCGGGATACTCCATCGAGTGACGATCACTGTCACGGTGCGGTGGCAGATGCCAAGCCAAGCCAACTGCAAATCGGTATCCAACTTGCGGGTGACCAATGGCTCTGGGATAACGGCCCGGGCAATATCTTTGCCGGCGCGGCGCTAGCCGGTGAGTGGACCTTTGATGCGTTTGCGCTGCGCGGCAACTATGGCCATGCCATGCACCTGAACGGTGATAAGGGCTTCGCCTTAAGTGGTTGGGATCTTAATATTAAGGTTGGTAGTGGCTTAACGCGTTTGGGCAATCACCTATTTGCCCAGGCCGGATACGCCAGTCGGCGTTTTGTCTTGCCAGATAATAGCTCGCAACCCTTTGGCGGCTTTCAGATGGGGGTTGGCTGGGTCAGGGTCATGGAGAAGTATGCCGTCGATGCCGTGCTGCTCTATCAAGACCCGGCCGCGCTCGAACAGCTCTGGAAAGAACTCAAGTTCCCCGGCAAGCTGACCTCATACCGAGCCAGCCTGGGCGTCTATCGACGTTTTTAGGCGCAGATCCGCGCCATGGCCTAGTGAGCGGTACCGCGTTCAGAGTCCAACGCCATGCCCAAGCGCACGTGCAGGTCGGCAGCCTTAGGCAGATTATTCAGCACCTGTTCCGCTAATTGATCGGGCCGCATCGGCGACTTGCGCGCCGAGAGATAGAGCTTAGCGTTTTCGGTACTGGCAAAAAACTTCAGGGCAAAGACCTGTGACGTCAATTCAGTGCGCAATTCCTCCGGGATGGAGGCCGACCAGATGGTCGAGATCCGCCGATAACCCACTTCAAAGCCATGGCTGAAGCTGTTGAGCGCGCTGGCCGGTTTCAGCGCGGCAAGCGGGTCGGTCTCGCTTGGTAGTGCATATTGATGCTGCGCCATGCGCGCCAAACTGTGCACCTGATAAGAAATCAATAGGTTGACCGCAGCCGCTGGCGCTTCCCCTGTGATCTGAATCAGGGGTAATAGATCACTCAGCCATTCACTGGGCGACACCTTGGCCGGCACGCTGTTGATGGCAAAAAGATAGCCGTCTATCGATTCGATATTGGGCATCAACTCACTGCGCGCGACTCGATCCTGCTGCTTAAGTTGGATGAACCGTGCAGTTAAATCATCGAGCGCGACGCGATAACTAACGCTCTTGGCCCATTGCTCGGTCATGTTTGATCTCCGCCACGATCTGACGGCTGGGTTGCTGTGCCCTCGTCTGAGGCCGGGCTCTGGTGTAAGGCTTTCCAATCGGCGTAAGGCATGCCATAGATATACTCTCGAGCCGCCTCCTTATCGATCTGGTGGCCGCGTTCTTGCGCCGCCGCAGCGTACCATTTGGCCAGGCAGTTACGACAAAACCCGGCCAGGTTCATCAGGTCGATGTTCTGCACGGCCTTGTTCTGGTCCAAATGAGCGACCAGTCGGCGAAAGGCAGCGGCTTCAAGTTCTATCTGAGTTTGTTTATCCATGCGCTTATCCACCCGATTTTTTTACTCGGTAACCCTTGGTTGTTAGCGTTTCCAGGAGCAGGTCCCGGAAATCGCCCTGTATTTCGATAACACCGTCTTTTACGGTGCCACCGGTACCGCATCTGGCCTTGAGTTCTTTGGCCAAGAGCTTTAACTCGGTCGGTGTTGCGAGCACGCCCTTGATCAGCGTCACGCCCTTACCCTTGCGGCCTTTGGTTTCCCGATGCAGACGCACTATACCGTCACCGTCGGGGCGGATCTCATTACCGCAACTGCAGGCCCCTACGGGCTGGTCGCAGTCCGGACAGATCTTGCCACTTTCGGTACTGTAAACTCGCGCGCTGGGACTGAACAAGGCGTCCAGTCCGGTTTTTTGTTTCTGTGCCATATTAAAATCCGATGCGCCGGCGTCAGCTAAGGCTGAAACCGGCTAACGCCGATCAAACGATCGCGAGCATTTCGACTTCAAAAACCAGCGCCTGATAAGGCCCGATTGCACCGCCGGCACCTTGCGCGCCGTAGGCGAGCTGATGGGGAATGCAGAGCTTCCACTTATCACCCGGTACCATCAACTGCAGCGCTTCGGTCCAACCCGCAATCACGCCATTAACGGCAAATTCGATCGGCTCGCCACGTTGCACCGAGCTGTCAAAGACTTCGCCATTGATCAGGGTACCATGATAATGCACCTTAACTTTTGAGGTTGGCAACGGCTTCACACCGCTGGCATCGCCGGCACTGATCACTTCGTATTGCAGACCTGATTCGGTCACCGTTACCGCATCACGTGCAGCATTTTCGGTTAAAAACACCTCACCGTCGCCGGCCAATGCCTGCTCTTTTTCGGCTTGGGCACTGGTTAAGCGCTCACGAATGACATCGTAGGCATTTTGCATATCGATACTGCTGACCGGATCGGCGACCTGATTGAATGCCTCTAACACGCCTTGCGTGACTGCGGCTATATCCAGGCCGTCGAACGGCTGCTCTAAAAGTTGGCCACCCATCTGGCGACCGATACCGTAGCTGACGCGTAATTCCGGCGTATCATAGTTAGACATAATTTGCTTCTTCCTTAGTGAGGTGGTGTTAAAAGTGGGCAGTGTACCACAGGGCTCTGTGCATGCACTTAGGCGCCGCTTGTTTCGGCCTGAATTTGCGCTAGGGCCTGGCGGAACGCAGCCACAGGCTGGCCGCCGCTGATACTATATTGGTCGTTAATAATAAAGGTCGGTACGGCGGATATACCCAACTGCCGCATGCGCTGTTGCTCGCCTAGGACCAGGTCCCGGTAGTCATCGCCGGCGAGTATTTCAGACGCTCGATCCCGTGTTAGTCCCACCTGCTCGACCAGTGTTAATAGGGTATCGCGGTCGTTGAGGCGCTTATTGTCGGTGAAATGGGCACTAAAGAGGGCCATCTGCAACTCGCTTTGCTTGTCGTGCTCTTGGGCCCAAGCCAATAATCGATGGCAATCAAAACTGTTTATCATGATGCCATCGTCGGCGAAGTTAAAGCTGAAGCCTGCCTTAGCGCCCAATTCGCTAATATGCGTCCGATTTGAGTCGCTTTGCTCGGCCGTCATGCCATACTTTTCAAGCAGATGTTCGCGCATATTTTGGCCTGCGATCGGCATTTGCGGATTTAATTCGAAGGGCTGCCAACTGATTTCGGCGCGTAATTTCGGTTCCAGCGCTGCTAAGGCCTGGGTTAGGTTTTTATAGCCGATAACACACCAAGGGCACATCACGTCGGACACTATTTCAATTTTCATCTCGGCTGCCTCAAAGATTTCAACGACTTTGGGCGCAACAGCTGTTGCGCCCTACCCCATGGCAATGGCACCAGTTCGAGCGACTTCAAGGCCCTGAGCAGATTTAATGCTCGAGCACAGAACCGATCAGAGTCTCAATGGTGAGCACGGCAAGATCGGACGGCTAGGCAAACTCGTCTAATAAGATCGTCGCCAAGCGGTGGGCGCTGATCCAGGCCGCCTCAATCCGATTGCCTTGGGTCCAATCGCCGGCCAGGCCGATGCGACTGGCCGGATGCCATTGTTGAATCGGCTCCAGCGTGGTGGCTTGGGCATAGAGCCAACGGTGGCTGAATGATTGATGGATCTCGGGCAGGGTGGCATTGGTTAAGCGCTCCAATACCTCGACTACCTGCTGTTGCAGCAATTCAGGCGACGCATCGAGGTGGTTTGCGCTCCACTGAGCGGTAAAATGCATCACCCAGGTTTCGTGCTGTTGCGGCCGATCTGGCTTGGCTGAATCGCGCGCGGCCCAGCCGACAATCCCATCTTTAACAAAGACCGCATCGGCTTCGATACCCGTTGTTTCAGCAAACGCTATGGCGACGGCCCAAGTGGGTGTCATGTTCTGGCTATCGAGCTCGGCGGCGCCGATCACCTCAGCAGGCAATAAGGCTTGGGATTGGGCCAGCGGTGCGGTCAAAATTACCGCATCAAAACGGCCATAATGCTCGCCATGCTCGTCCCATAACCGCCACCGATCGCCATCGGCCTCGAGACGATCAATCCGAGTTTGCCGATAGAGCGGAATGCCTTCGGCTAATCCGTGCACCATGGCATTCATGTTCGGCGTACCGACAAAACGCTCTCGTTTATCCGGTGATGGACTCAACTGCTCGCGCGTCAAGCGCCAAGGTGTGACGGCCCAGGGCTTAACCCAACCGCGCTGCAGCCAACGGCCTACTTCGGCCTGAAAGGCGGCGGAGCTAGCGGTAAAGTACTGCGCTCCGTGATCCGCCTGCCAGTGTTCAAGGCGTCGGGTGGCCAACCGCCCACCCAAACCGCGACTCTTTTCAAATACGACACAGGTGTGGCCAGCCTCTATAAGCTGATGGGCCAGGCTAATACCCGCTAGACCCGCACCAATAACTGCAAATTCTGCCATCTTCGCCTCCCTAGGTTGCGTTGCCGCCAATAAATTTAAGCAAATAATGAGAAGAAGTTCAGGCTTTAATACACTAAAGTTGCACCTATATACTTATCTTTGTTACTTTTGGATTTTTCATGCCCGTTACCCTACGTACAAGCGTGCCAATACCCCTAACCGATCAAGCTATCGCAACTCATTTCGTGAGTTTTTCAGGCTTTAGCGACGGCAAGGAACACATTGCCATTATCTATGGTGCGCCCGAAGAGCAGGATACGCCACTGGTTCGCATTCATTCCGAATGTCTAACCGGCGACGTCTTTGGTTCACAACGCTGCGATTGCGGCGAACAATTACAGGAAGCCCAGCGCTTGATGGCCGTCCAAGGTGGCGTCGTGCTCTACCTGCGTCAAGAGGGACGTGGCATTGGCCTGTACAACAAGCTCGATGCCTATGACTTACAGGATCAGGGCATGGACACCTACCAGGCCAATGAGCAGCTTGGCTTTGACCACGACCAACGCAACTTTGCCCCTGCCGTGGAGATGTTAGCGGCCCTGGGTTTGAAGCGCATCCGATTGCTGTCGAACAATCCGCATAAGGCCGATGAGTTGTTGGCCGCGGGGATCGAAATCAGCGAACGAGTGGATACCGGTGTCTATGTCAATCAACATAACGCCGGTTATCTAAAAGCCAAGGTCGATCAGCAGGCGCATCGAATCAAGCTGCCGAAATCGGCAAAGTCTGTGGATAGCCAGTAGGATAACCATAGTATATATATTGAATAAGCTGTGGATGACTGTGGATAAGTTCGATACATCACAATGGCAGGTACTCTATGCAATACCTTGAAGAATTCCTTTCCACGCCCGATGGGCATGATATTCCGATTCGCCTTTGGCGCCCCCGAAGCACCCGTCATATATTGATCATTGCCCACGGCATGGCGGAGTATTGTGAACGCTATGCGCCCTTGGCCGAATGGCTGACCGAGTCGGATATAGCCGTAATAGCGCTAAACCATCGGGGCCATGGCATGGATTGCGACGACGCTAAACTCGGCTATTTTGCCGATCATCGAGGCTGGACACGGGTAGTTGATGATTTGCATCAAGCGGTTTGTTTTGCCAAGGCGCAGATCCCCGATTGTCCTATTACCCTGCTCGGACACAGCATGGGATCCTTTATCGGCCAAAGTTATCTACAGGCCTATGGCGATTCGGTGAGCCAGGTTATTTTTAGTGCAAGTAATCGAGTCGACCGTCCCAAGCTGCTGATCTCCCAGGCATTGATCGCTGTGATCGCAGCGCTGAAGGGCCGTCGTGCAACCAGTGGTCTAGTCGACTTCCTCAGCTTTGGTCAGTTCAATCGCCCGTTTCGACCCAATCGCACCGCGAGCGATTGGCTCAGTCGGGACGCCGAGCAGGTTGATGCCTATATCGATGATCCCTATTGCGGCTTTTCCTGTTCTCTGGGGCTATGGCAGGATTTTATCGGCGGCATGCTCACGCTGCAACCGGCGGGCTGGCCGAGCACGGTACCGATTCACCTATTGTCGGGCGGTGCTGACCCCGTTGGTGAGTTCGGTCGAGGCATTGAGCGCTTCGCCGGCCAACTGCGCCGCGCTGAGCGGCGGTTGGTGAGCTATAAACTCTATCCCGAGGCGCGCCATGAGATTATCAATGAGACCAATGCCGACGAAGTCTGGGAAGATATTCGCGCTCTGGTCTTGCATGGCCGGCTGAGCGACGCGCCAGAGCACTCAAACTAAACCGCTAAAAGGCATCTCGACTAGGGCATATCCTGCCCTAGGCTGGCCATTATTCTAGCCGCGGTGGCTATTTTTTATTGCCCAGAGCGCGTGCAATTAGCATTACTATCCCCACCAGAATCAACAGATAGGTCAAGCCAGAACAGGCCCATTTGATCATAGAGAACACTGAGGCCAGCTGCGCGTTAGATGACGCAATCAGGCCATCGGCCAGGTACTGCTTGGCTATCACCGCCAGCTGATAATTTTCCAGCCAATCGAACAACACCTGATTCAAGGGCAACAGGTTCAGCAGACCAGTTTTATGGGCCAAGGGTTTGAATAAAACCGACACCCAGACCACATACATTAGGCCGTAGGTTAGGCCAAAAAGTGTATCCCAAATCTGATTAAAACGGATGTAGGCCTCGATCATGTTGTCGCTGCGCGCGGCCAGAAACTCCCTAATGTCGGCCTGATCGAAACCGAACGACGTCCCGAGCGATTTTATCGTGCTACCGGTCACTTCAAAGCCTGTGGCTTTGGCTAACATAACCAGCAGGAGGTAGGCCAAAAACAGGGCGGTAACCAAAAGACCTATCTTAACGTTGGCTTTATGGTAAAAAAACTCCGATAAGCCTTTGATTAATAATGGGGTCTTTTTTGACCTCCTCTGTGTTGCTCGCGCTAACATTTTTGCTTCGCCCCGTCGTCGATAGCCTTGCCATTCTCATGAGTCCGTCGTCAAATAAAGTTCGACAGCTGTCGCTTGAATTAGCGCGGCTCTAATTTGTATATGGTCTTGATTATGCCGCTTGGGTCTGCCGATGCAAGCGACTCTATGTTTAATGTCTGTATTCATCGTGACCGGGGTACTTGAAGACAAATACTGGCCACCAATGACTGGAATTGTTATCCATGAATTTGCCTCTAGACTTATGGGTGCTTAAGCAAACAACGCTGTCTTTAACCACTTAACCGGAGCGGGTGATCAACCATGAAACGTAAACAAACGCTTTTTCTGTGCCTTGGCGCAGCCCTCATTACCACGGCCCTTGCGGGAGACTTTGACCGCGAGATCAAGGCGCGCCAGTCCTTTATGCAAGTCCTAGCCTACAACAACGGCCTGTTAGCCAATATGGTGCGCGGGAAAGTACCCTATGATGCCGAATTGGCCCAAACCGCCGCGCTGAATCTGAAATTGGCTGCGCAGATGAACATGAGCTCGGTCTGGGTGGTCGGTTCGGATATGAGCGTTGCCGGTAACGACACCAAGACCAAACCAGAACTTTGGTCGACCTGGCCTAAGGCCGGCAGCTATTTAACTGATCTGGGCAATGCCAGTGCGCTCTTAGATGGCGTGGCGGGAATGGGCTTGGAGCAGATGAAGGCAGCCTTTAGCGACGTTGGTAAGGCCTGCTCGGCCTGTCACAAAGATTTTCGCGCCAAGTAGGCGGCAAAAGGGCTATTTGCCAATACAGAAGCTACTGAAGATTCGTCCCAGCAAGTCGTCGGGACTGAATTCACCGGTGATCTCATTGAGCGCATTCTGTGCAAAGCGCAGATCCTCGGCGAGCAATTCCCCTGCGGCCGGCCCAAGCAGTTGGGCCAAGCCAGAGTCGAGCGCGGCTTCGGCCACGGCCAAGGCATCCAGATGGCGCCGACGCGCGATAAAACCGGACTCGTGGTTACCGGTGAAGCCCATCAGCTGTTTTAGATGACTGCGCAAGGCCTCGATCCCTTCGCCCTGCTGCACCGAGAGGCGCAAAACCGGCGGCTCGGACGCGGTAAAGCCGGCCGTCTCGCCAGTCTTATCGATCTTGTTACGCACCACGGTGATATTTTGCCGATCAACCAGACGATGCATCAGATCGGGCCAAATCTGGTCAGGTTCGGTGCCGGCCGATTCACTGGCGTCGACCAACAGCAAAATACGGTCGGCGTTTTCAATTTCCGTCCAGGCTCGCGCCACGCCAATGCGTTCTATCGCGTCGGGGGTATCGCGCAGACCTGCGGTATCGATTATATGTAGGGGCATCCCGTCTAGATGAATGGGTTCCTTGAGAACATCACGGGTGGTGCCGGCTACCTCGGTCACAATGGCCCGATCGTGGCCGGCCAAGGCGTTGAGCAGACTGGATTTTCCGGCGTTTGGCCGACCGGCAAGCACTACCGTCATGCCTTCACGCATCAGGCTACCCTGATTCGCCGTCGCCACGACGGTCGCAAGTTGGGCCATTATGCCGCGTAAATCGCCCTCTACCTTGCCGTCGGAGAGAAAGTCGATCTCCTCTTCGGGAAAGTCGATCGCGGCCTCAACATAGATGCGCAATTGAATTAACTGTTCCACCAGACGGTGAACAGCCTTGGAAAAGTCACCCTGCAACGATCGAACGGCCGATCGAGCCGCCTCGCGAGAACTGGCGTCAATCAGATCGGCGATCGCCTCCGCCTGGGTCAGGTCGATCTTATCATTGAGGAACGCCCGCTCCGAGAACTCTCCCGGCCGGGCCAAGCGACAACCAAGGCGCACCAGCTGTTCGAGCAGCATCTCGAGTATCACCGGACCACCGTGACCCTGCAGTTCTAAAACGTCTTCACCGGTAAAGGAATGCGGGCCAGGAAAGAATAGCGCGATACCGCTGTCAATCACCTGCTGTAGGTCGTCATAGAAGGGGCCGTAATGGGCATAGCGAGGCTTAGGCTCGAGCTGTAACAGGCCTGTTGCCAGGTCCCGCGCCTTGGCACCGGAAATACGAATGATGCCAACACCGCCGCGCCCAGGCGGCGTGGCGACGGCGACAATGGTTTCACTCGAATGATACATATGGTTGACCCCGATGTGACCCTGTGGTGAGGGATGGATAGATTAACGCTACACAATGCAAAAAGGCAGAGCAAGCTCTGCCTTTCCCATGGCCGATGGACTCAAAGAGACGGTTCGTTAGGCTTTATTTTTCTGGATAAGTTTATCCTGAACAAGCTTGGCATCGGCACGCGCCACACTCTTGTTTACCATGTGTTGCTGGGTGATGGTCGACAGGTTGTTAATAAACCAGTAGAGGGTCAAACCCGCCGGGAACCACAAAAACATAAAGGTAAACATCACCGGCATAAACTTCATGATCTTAGCCTGCATCGGGTCCATCGACGGCTGCTGCTGCATCTGCATCTGCACGAACATCGAGCCGCCCATCAGCAACGGTAGGACAAAGAACGGATCCTTAATCGATAGATCGACGATCCAGAACATAAAGGGCGATTGGCGCAGTTCGACCGACTCCATTAAGACCCAATAGAGCGCGATAAAGACCGGCATCTGCACCAACATCGGCAAACAACCACCAAGCGGATTAAGCTTTTCTTTCTGATAAAGCTTCATCGTTTCCTGACTCATGCGAGCCCGGTCGTCGCCGTAGAGCTCCCGCAGCTCCTGGATTTTCGGCGTAAACTTACGCATCTTCGCCATTGATCGGTATGAGGCCGAGGTGAGCGGGTAGAGCAACAGTTTTAACAGCAACGTCATCAGTACGATGGACCAGCCCCAGTTGCCTACCAAGCCGTGAATAAACTGCATTAATTTAAAGATGGGTTGAGCGATCCACCATAACCAGCCGTAGTCGACCGTTTTTTCCAAGTTTTTGGCCACAACAATAAGCGAATCTTGGTCTTTTGGACCAACATAAAGACCCGCATTGGCCTGCGCGGTCTCGCCCGGTGCGATCACCAGGGTTGGCGCCTTAAAGCCAGCATAGTAGAGGCCATTACCACCTTGCTCACCATAAAAACCATTGGTGTCATTGGCGCCGGGCACCCATGCAGTTAAGAAATAATGTTGGATAATCGCGACCCAGCCGCCCGTGCTGGTATTGGTGTATTTTTCTTTCTCTAAATCTTTAAAGGATACTTTTTCGTAGGCCGACTCCACCGTGGAGAAAGTCGTACCTAGGTAGGAATTCATACCGATGCCGCCCATACTGCTTGGATCTTCCGACTTATCACGCCGTAACTGGGCAAACATATTTGTCGATAAGGTTCGTGTGCTGTTGTTGGTCAGTTCAAAGCGCAGACCAATCAGGTAGCTGCCTTGGGTAAAGGTGAACACCTTGTCCACGCTGAGACCGGAATCTGCAACATGGCTCAAACGGACTTCGAGTTGACTACCATTGAGATCGAAACGATCCTGCTTGGCGGTGTAGCGGGCACGCGCCTTGGTATCGATGCCATCTGCCCCGACTAAACCGCTCTGGGCATTATAGGTCCGGTCACCATATTCCAATATTTTAAACGGGCTGTCGGGGGTTTCGAGACTCGCTGGATACTGCGGCAGTGCGGCTAAGATAACGTCGCCACCGTTCAGATCGATAATAACGTTCAGAGTGTCGGTAAATACCCTAACCTGGTTGCCAGTGGAAACCGGTTGATCAGCTACACGGCTGTCCGTTTCGGTATCAACATTACCAGCAGGCACGTCGCTAGCACCTAAGCTTGGTGTTACAGCGCTTGCAGCTACCGAGGTTTCCTGAGCAACCGGCCTGGTATTAGAATAATCATTCGACCAAGTAAAAATCATCAAATAAGAGACAATTGCGAGGCCTGCAATTAAGGTAATTCGGCGTACATCCATAATAAATCAGTTCCAGTTAGATTGGATAACGGGCAAAAACTCGTTTGAGCCGTTTTATGCAGGAAAAAACGGCGAAATACTACCTGTCAGCGGCCCGAGATGCCAGTTCTATTCATCAAAGTAAAGATTAAGCTAGGTTTAGCAGGGTGGTGGGGTGGTTTTAGCAGGCGCTGGCGCGTTTCTTTAACTTGCTAAACTGCTTGTTCAGCAACTGGTAAATCTCAATATTGGTGCTCTTATCGAGGCCTTTCCGACCCATAAAAACGATATCGAGATTCGGTAACTCGTGCTGGTGCAAGCGCAAGTAATCCCGAGCGATGCGCTTTATGCGATTTCGTTCGACTGCGCGTTTGATATTCTTCTTCGAAATAATAAATCCAAGACGAGGTTGGTCTTGTTTATTAAAACGCGCAAGCAGCAGGCAGAGGTCGGATGGCGCCTTGACGTCAACCTGGTCGAATACGGTTCGGAAGTCGGCGGCTGTCAACAAACGCAGCGTACGCGGGTATCCGAACGATATTGGCACTTCTGTCTGGACAGGCAGCAGTGTTTAAGCGCTCAGCAGAGCACGACCGCGTGCACGGCGACGGGCGATTAACTTACGGCCGTTCTTGGTTGCCATGCGAGCACGAAAACCGTGACTGCGCGCGCGCTTCAGATTGCTTGGTTGAAATGTACGTTTCATGTTCCGGTCTCTCTTCAGTTGCAGCAGCAAGTGTGCAACATGGGTTTGGTGTCATCAGACGTAGCTAGGCGCGGCTAATGACCTGAAATTTGGATGGGCGATTCTAATGATTTTCTGTACTCAAATCAACGGTGTTTTTTTAAACAACGCTATTTGTTTTCTCATGGTTGGTTTTGTCTTGAGTTGGGTTCTGACCTTTTCGATGTTTAAACAGGGTTTCATAAGTAAGTTAATATTATATATATATATGTTTATTGTTATTTGTTGTTACTTATTGAGTGCGCCTTTTTCTGGGGTTATGTCAAAAAAATACTTTAAAAACAATAACTTACGACAATGACAAGCGCGTGGTGTATCGGTCGATAGGCTGCGAACAAGGGGCGCTTAAGCTGTGTATAAAAGAGCTACTTATCCACAGCCTAAGAGGCTAATTGTTATCCACACCTTTAGTCACAGGCTTATACCCCTGGTTGCCCACAGCCTAATTTTACAATAATCCAGCGTTAAAAGGCCTATTGGCAGCGTTTTAGGTGCCCGGAAAAAGTGCTATAGATCTGCTTTTTCAGTCTTTTAAGGGTGGTAGGTGGATCGATTTGCACCTTAAGCCGCGTCGATCAGCGTTTATGCATCTACAAATTAGTACCTTTTGCCAAGGCAAGGGTCTGCTTGTTAGTCACTAGAGGAGTGCGATCAGGGTTTAAATGGCGTAAAGCACACCTTAGCTTTGGCCTATTTGATCCGATTATTACGCCAACATATTTTGTTACCCCGGGGCTTGGAAGCTTGGGTCGTTGCGCAGCGCCGATGACGATCCAGTTAGACCGGTCTCGCCCCAATAGGCCAAGGCCCTGAATAAAAGGGCCCAAACGGGGAAATGAGTCAAAATCAGGGTAGCGGCGCCTCATTGGGTCAGTTAAAATGATCGGCCGTTTGGTATTTTCGGAGTGCTTGTGCAGGACGCGTTATGGCAGCAATGCTTAGAACAGCTACGCAGTGAGTTGCCGTCTCATCAGTTCAATACATGGTTAAAACCTCTGTCAGTTTCTACGGAAACCAACGGCCTATTACTGTCTGCACCAAACAGATTTATTGCCAATTGGGTCAGGGATAAGTATCTCGAACGGATCGAGACCTTAGCCAGTTCTTATGGGATCCAAGGCGCCGTCAGTATTGATGTTCAGACCAGTAGCACTGGGCGCGCCCAGGGAGTCGCCAGCAGCAGCAATTCGACTCGTAACGAACGTCGGTCGGAGTCGAGCGACAGTGCTCGAGCTCCGGCCTTAGAATACCCAAGCCTCCTGACCCCGGCTGTCGCCGACCGGGTCGAGGTCGACCCGCGTACGAGATCGACCGAAGTCCTCGAGGTCCAAACAACAGGGGCCAAACGGGGTCGGATCAAGGTCCAGAGTTACCTCAACCGGTCCTTTACCTTTAAGTCGTTTGTTGAGGGTAAGTCTAACCAATTGGCTTTAGCGGCGAGCCAACAGGTGGCCGAGAATGCTGGAGGCGCCTACAACCCGCTATTTATTTACGGGGGCGTCGGTTTGGGCAAGACCCACCTGATGCAGGCCATTGGTAACGAAATTCTTGAACAAAACCCTGCGGCGAAAGTGGTTTATCTGCACTCGGAACGCTTCGTGGCCGATATGGTTAAGGCCCTGCAATTAAATGCGATGGCAGAATTTAAACGATTCTATCGCTCACTTGATGCCCTGTTGATCGATGATATCCAGTTTTTTGCCAAGAAAGACCGGTCCCAGGAAGAGTTTTTCCATACCTTTAATGCCTTGCTGGAAGGCAACCAGCAGGTCATCTTAACCTGCGATCGTTTTCCGAAAGAGATAGACGGTCTAGAAGACCGGTTGAAGTCTCGTTTTGGATGGGGTTTAACCGTAGCCGTTGAGCCCCCCGATCTGGAGACTCGGGTAGCGATCCTGCTAAAAAAGGCAGAGGAGGCCAAGATAAAATTGCCGGCTGATGCCGCCTTTTTTATTGCCCAGCGTATCCGCTCAAATGTTCGCGAGTTGGAAGGGGCACTGAAGCGGGTGATTGCCAATTCGCAGTTTACCGGCTCCGCCATTAACGCGGCCTTTGTTAAGGAGTCCTTGAAAGATCTGCTTGCCCTGCAGGACAAGCAAGTCAGCGTGGACAATATTCAACGCACCGTGGCAGAATATTTTAAAATTAAGATCTCCGATCTCCACAGCAAGCGTCGCAGCCGCAGCATTGCCAGGCCACGCCAGGTTGCGATGGCACTGGCAAAAGAGCTGACCCAGCATAGTTTGCCAGAGATTGGCGAGGCTTTTGGTGGTCGAGATCACACCACCGTGCTGCACGCTTGTCGTAAAGTAAAAGAATTACGTGAAACCAATCAAGATATACGCGAAGATTATAGCAATCTCCTTAGAACTCTGACCACCTGATGACCGGATGGATAACTGCCTCATGATTCAATTTTCTCTGGCACGTGAACAGCTACTGAAACCCCTTCAACTGGTGAGTGGCGTGGTTGAAAAACGCCAAACGCTCGCCGTTTTATCTAACGTCCTCTTAGAGGTCGAAGGCACTCAACTTTCGCTTACAGGAACCGATCTGGAAGTGGAATTGGTTGGACGGGTAGCCTTATCGGAACCGGCGACAGAAGGTTTAATTACCGTGCCGGCGAAAAAATTCCTCGATATCGTTCGGTCTTTGCCGGATGACGCGATCATTAGTGTGCACCAACAGGACGATAAGGTGATGGTGACCAGTGGTCGCAGTAAGTTTACCCTGTCCTGTTTGTCTGCCGGCGAGTTTCCCAATGTCGAGCAAGACAGTGGCAGTGATGACTATGAGATGCCGCAAAAGGTCTTAGCCCAGCTGATCGGTGCCACGGCCTTTGCTATGGCCCAGCAAGACGTGCGCTATTACCTAAATGGTATGTCACTGGAATTAAACCAGTCAATGGTTCGCACCGTGTCGACCGACGGTCACCGTCTGGCCATGAGTTCTCGCCATGTCGAGGGTCTCAATGTGCCCGAGCGCAAGCAGGTCATCGTGCCGCGTAAAGGTATCTTAGAACTGAATCGTTTGCTTGCTGATGATCAGCAAATGGTTCAGCTGTATATAGGCGCGACTCATCTGCGTGCAACCACAGCCGATTTCAGCTTCACCACTAAGCTAGTCGATGGCAAATTCCCCGATTACGATCGGGTGATTCCACGCGGTGGCGATAAGGAGATGGTCGGTGATCGGCAGGTCATGAAGGCAATCTTCAGTCGCGCAGCGATCTTGTCCAACGAGAAGTACCGTGGCGTGCGCATGACCCTAAGCCAGGGCAATCTGGTGGTCAAGGCCAACAACCCCGAGCAGGAAGAGGCTGAGGTGGCAGTAGAGGTCGATTACGATGGACCGGATCTGGAAGTGGGCTTTAACGTCAGTTACCTATTGGATGTGATGAATGTGATTCAGGGTGATCAGGTGCGGTTTATTCTCGCGGATGCCAACTCAAGCGCCTTGCTGACCGATTTTGATGATGACGCATCGGCCTATGTCGTCATGCCGATGCGGCTTTAGGAGCCGGACGGCGTGGCTTAGGTGTCAATCGAAAACCTATCGCTGAGCGGAATTCGCAATCTGCAGGAATCCCAACTCAGCTTGGGGGCGGGCGTCAATGTCTTCTATGGCGACAATGGCGCGGGCAAGACCTCACTCCTAGAAGCTATCCATCTGTTAGCGATGGCCCGCTCATTCAAGGCTTCTCGGACTCGCACCGTAGTTGGTGACCAGTCTGAGGAGCTGCTTATTTCGGCCACCGTGGCCGGAGTAGGTCGTTTGGCTGTGCGCCGCACTTTAAAGGGTCAAAGTCAGATTCGTCTTAACGGCACCTCCCTAACAACGCTCGCCGAATTGGTGCATCTATTGCCGTTGCAACTGATCCATGCGGACAGTTTCGCATTACTCGAAGGCAATCCAGGAGATCGTCGGCAATTTCTCGACTGGGGGGTTTTCCACCAGTTTCCGAGCTTTCACACCGATTGGCAGAAGTTGCAGAAAAGCCTTAAAAACCGGAATTCTCTGCTCCGTTCTGGTAGACTGAACCGCTCTGAGTTGGACGTTTGGGAGCGGGAATACCTAACCGCAGCGGATCGAATAGATGACGACCGTAAGCGCTATTTAGAAGGCTTTGTGCCCTGCTTTCACACGGTACTGAGCCAGCTTATCGACTTGCCGGCCTTGCGAATCCATTATTTTCGCGGCTGGGACAAGGATCGGCCCTTAACCGATGTTCTCGAGCATCAGCGTGCGCGTGATAGCAAGCTGGGTTACACCCAGTCAGGCCCGCAGCGGGCCGATATGCGCATTAAGATCGGTAAGGTTAATGCCGCCGATCTCTTGTCTCGAGGTCAGCAAAAGCTGGTTGTCTGCGCGTTGAAAATTGCACAGAGTCTTTATTTACAGACACAGCAGGCACTGCCAACAGTTTTTTTAATCGATGATTTGCCCTCAGAGTTGGATCATCATCATATTCAGAAGTTAGGGGCCCTTATGGAGGGACTGCAAACCCAGGTATTTATGACCTGTGTCGATCCCAGCCCATTAAAGACTTTTTGGAAAAATCCTGACCGAATTAATATGTTCCACGTGGAACATGGTCAGATCAGGCAAGCGACGGATTTTGGAGATCAGCATGAGTGACAATTACGATTCCTCCAGTATTAAAGTACTGAAAGGATTGGATGCCGTTAGAAAAAGACCGGGTATGTATATCGGCGATACAGATGATGGCACCGGTTTGCATCATATGGTCTTCGAAGTTGTCGACAACTCCATCGATGAGGCTTTAGCGGGTCATTGCAGCGAGATCACCATTACCATTCATCCTAATGAGTCGGTGAGTGTTGAGGACAATGGTCGAGGTATTCCAACCGAGCCGATGCTCGAGGAAGGCGGCCTATCCGCAGCAGAAGTCATTTTAACGGTCTTGCATGCTGGCGGAAAATTCGATGACAACTCCTACAAGGTCTCTGGTGGCCTTCACGGCGTGGGCGTCTCTGTTGTTAACGCGCTCTCATCGGAATTGAAGTTGCTGATTCGCCGTCAAGGTAAGTTGCATGAACAGCATTACCGCCATGGCGTCGCGGTAGAGCCACTGAGAGTTGTTGGCGATGCCGAAGGCAGTGGCACCACGATCACCTTCAAGCCGTCCGGCGAGACCTTTGCTAACATCCTGTTTTCATTTGATATTCTGGCCAAGCGTTTGCGCGAGCTAAGCTTCCTTAACTCCGGTGTATCGATTCGGCTGAAGGATGAGCGCTCTGGCAACGATGAATTGTTCCATCACGAAGGTGGTCTGAGTGCCTTTGTGGCATATCTCAATCAAAATAAGACAACCATTAACGATGTATTCCATTTTGCCTACGAGCGACCGGAAGACTCAATCGTGGTCGAGGTGGCCCTGCAGTGGAACGATACCTATCAGGAAAATCTCTACTGCTTTACCAACAACATCCCCCAGCGCGACGGAGGTACCCATTTGGCGGGCTTTCGAGCCGCGTTGACGCGTACCCTGAATAACTATATTCAGGCTGAAAATCTGCTCAAGAAGCACAAGGTCGCGACCGGCGGAGACGATGCCCGAGAAGGTTTAACGGCCATTATTTCAGTCAAAGTACCGGACCCCAAGTTCAGTTCGCAAACCAAAGACAAGTTGGTCTCCTCGGAAGTCAAGTCCGCAGTGGAGCAAGAGATGTCTCGGGTGTTTGCGGAATACCTTATGGAACATCCTAACGAGGCGAAGATCATCGTCGGTAAGATGATCGATGCCGCCCGAGCCCGTGAAGCTGCCCGTAAGGCTCGTGATATGACCCGGCGTAAGGGCGCGCTCGATATAGCGGGTCTGCCGGGTAAGCTGGCCGATTGCCAAGAAAAGGATCCAGCTCTATCTGAGCTCTATTTGGTGGAAGGTGACTCGGCGGGTGGCTCTGCCAAGCAGGGGCGCGATCGTCGCACCCAGGCGATCTTGCCGCTTAAGGGCAAGATCCTTAACGTGGAAAAGGCCCGTTTCGATAAGATGCTGCAATCGCAAGAGGTAGGTACGCTGATCATCGCCTTGGGTTGTGGCATTGGTCGGGAAGAGTTCAATATCGATAAGTTGCGTTATCATAATATTATTATCATGACCGATGCCGATGTCGATGGTTCCCACATTCGCACCCTGTTATTGACCTTCTTCTTTCGTCAATTGCCTGAGTTGATTGAAAACGGTTATGTCTATATTGCCCAGCCACCACTGTATAAGATTAAACGTGGCAAACAAGAGAGCTATCTCAAAGACGAGAAAGCGTTAGAAGTTTATCTTATGGCTCAAGCGCTTGAAAACACCGCGCTCTTTACTGATCCGAGCGCGCCTGGTATCGGCGGTGTTCAGTTAGAGTCTCTTGTGAAGCAATACCAAGATGTACTGCTGCGTATTGAGAAGATGAGCCGGGTGTATCCGAAGCCTATACTGGAACAGTTAATCTATATGCCGGCCCTGACGCTGGAGATGCTGAGCAATCAGGAACAGGTGGCCGCATGGGTCGACGAGATGAACGAACGCTTTGTCGAAGCCCTATCGGGTGCCGCGGTCTATCAGATATTCGTTACCGAAGACAAGGAACGCCACATTTGGCTGCCTAAGGTTCAGATGACAGCCCACGGCCTAAACACCGACTACACCCTGTCCTATACTTTTTTCGATAGCCAGGAATACACTGCGGTTGTCGCGCTCGGAGCCATCTTGCAAGGCTTGATTGAAGAAGGTGCTTATGTTCAGCGCAATGAAAAGAAACGTGAGGTCGCCAACTTCGAAGAAGTTATTGCTTGGTTAATGACCGAAGCTCGGCGTGGTTACCAGATTCAGCGCTATAAGGGTCTGGGCGAAATGAATCCGGGTCAGTTGTGGGAAACTACCATGGATCCTCAGGCGCGTCGCATGCTCAAGGTAACCATTGAGGATGCCATCGCTGCGGATCAAATCTTCACCACTCTGATGGGCGACGATGTCGAACCGCGTCGAGCCTTTATCGAGGCCAATGCCCTGTCGGTTGCTAACCTAGACTACTAGTGCTGACTTTCGTCGGCCAGGACCCATAAAAAAACCCGCTTCGGCGGGTTTTTTTTATGAAAAAGGTTCCACGTGGAACCTTTTGTTAGCAGCGTTTTTCCATCCAAAAAACATCATGATAACGGCCGAATTTACGCCCCGCTTCGTTCAAGGTGCCAACCTCATAGAACCCGAACTTCTGATGTAGGCCTATCGATGCCTTATTTGGCAAGGTGATCACCGCGTGGGCCCGATGCACATCTTCGTCGGCCAGGGCGGTAAATAGCTCGGCATAAAGTAAGCTACCCAAACCCGAAACAGTGCGCTCTGGCGACCGATAGATGCTTACCTCGACCGAGGTGTCATAGGCTCGTTTCGGACGCAAGGGTCCGCTATTGGCAAAGCCAAGTAATTCACCGTCCGGCGTCTCGGCGACAAAACAACGATATCGACCGGTGTCTTTGAACTGATGAAACCAAGGCAGACGGGTAGTGACAGTGTAGGGTTCGGTATCGAAGGTTGTAGCGCTGGTCTCAATGAAGGGATTGAGGATGGCGACGATGGCGGGCAGATCTGTTAACTGGATGGGACGAATGATAATGGACAAGGGCCGTTTCTCTAACGCTACTAATTGGCTTAATAGTACTACGATAGCAGCGGAGGCCAATATAACTCTTTTGGAAATCGGCCGAGTCGATCGGGCAACAGACCCTCCGCCGCCAGCAAACGATATTGTCGAGCTGCCCCAGCATGATCACTGATACGACATTGACTGTTTAGGATGCGAAACCAGGGTAAGGTGGAACCCTCAGGCACTGCGCGTAACCAAGCCAGCACTTGCCGGACATGGACACCACATAGATCAGCCAATCGGCCATAGCTGGTAAAATGACCGGGGGGTACACTGGCCAGAGTTTGGTTAAATATTTCCACCGACATGGGTTCCCCTTGGTCATCGATGCCAGAAAACAGAGCGATGTGATTGAATTAAAGTTGCGCCATAACCGATTCGGCAGAACTCTGATCCAACCCCGTCGGATCAATACCGATCCAGGTGACGACACCATCAACCGCGATCAAAGCATAACGTTGAGATCGAACGCCCATTCCGGCGCCGGTTAAATCCTTAACGAGATCGACGGCTTCGGTAAAATCCGCGCTACCATCGCCTAACATACGCAGTGCCGTAGCATTCTGCTGGTGTCCCCATGCACCCATTACCCATGCATCGTTAACACTGACACAGATAATCTCATCGACACCGAGGGCTTTTATCTTATCGGCATTGACGACAAAACCGGGCACATGCGCGGCGCTGCAGGTTGGCGTGAATGCGCCAGGCAGGGCGAAGATCACAACTTTCTTGTCACTGAAGAGCGACTCGGTACTCAAGGCCACCGGGCCCTGATCGGACAGTTCGTAGAGGTTAACATTGGGTAGGGTATCGCCAATCTGTATCGCCATGAGGGGCTCCATAAAAGTTAGGTAAAAATTGACTAGGGTCGCTATGATGGCCCATTAACATTGGAATGCAAGCTTGGACCATGACCTTCAGCCTGAGATTAATTCAAGCACAGGACAATCAGCCTGTGGAACTTATCATTCGCGCCGTATTGGCTGAACACGGTGCCGATCGGCCCGGCTTTGCTTGGCAGGACCCGGAGCTGTCGGCGCTTTGTCAGGCTTATAGCGCCCCGGGTCATGCCTATTGGGTTGTCAGCCATGGCACACAGTTGCTCGGGGGCGTCGGTATTGCGCCGCTTAAGCCGGAGGTGGTGCAAACCTGTGAGTTACAAAAAATGTATTTGAGCCCTGCCGGCCGGGGTCATGGCTTAGGCCACTTGCTGTTGCAAACGGCCTTGGAATTTGCCCAGCAACATTACCGCTGGTGTTATTTGGAGACCCTAACCAATATGTCCGACGCAGCTTCGCTGTATCGTAAAGCCGGCTTTATGGCGTTACCGGCACCGATTATCAGCACCGAACACAGCGGCTGTGACCGTTGGTTTTTGAAGGAGTTAGGCCCGTAGAGTAATCTTGGTGAGGGACCCAAAAGCGCCTCAGTCGGCTTCTGCGATCACTCTGTTACGGCCATTCTGTTTACCTGCATAGAGCGCCCTATCCGCTCGTTCGATCCAGGCATCGGTAGCCTCGCCCGGACGCCATTGCGCCACGCCGGCGGAGATGGTTAGCGGTACCGGCTTGTTGTGAAAGTGAAAACGACAGTGGGCGACCCGATAACGAATCTTTTCCACGGCACTATGGGCATCGGGCAGCAACGTTTGGGGTAATAGCAAAATAAACTCTTCCCCGCCATAGCGGGCAATATAGTCGTGCTCACGGCAGATACGTTTCATCTCGAGGGCGATTACGCGCAATACCTTATCACCGACCAAATGACCGAACTCATCGTTAATACGTTTGAAAAAATCGATATCAATGATCGCGATACTGAGCGGATGGTGATAACGGGTTGCGCGCGACAGCTCCGCCTCGAGTTGATTATTGAAGCCTAATCGGTTGGGCAACTGAGTGAGCGTATCAAGGATCGATAAATCGCGTTCGCGTTTTAACTTGCTGTGCAGTTCTTGGTTGTCTTGTTCCAGCGCCCGGATTGCGCCAGCCATCTGAGCTGTGTTGGTCTGCAGCTGATCCAATCTCGACGTATAGCCATCCTGGTATTCAACCAAGCGATGGGTAATTTGGTCGAGTGATCCGAGCAGCTCATTCTTTAGCACCTCGACCCTCGGCGAATTATCAATCTGCGCCCTCACCTCTGTTACCTGTTGGTTCATACGGCGGTTAAACAATCCATTTATGGCCCTTAACTCACCGAGTATTCGTGAGTCGGCGGTGACTATTTGATTGATGCGGGCTAAGCGCGTATCGAGTTCAGTCAGATAATCGACAAAGGCGAGTTTCTCCTCCCTGAGTTGGACCTGTAATAGGTCAAGGGTCTTATGTGCAAGCCGGTCTAAAGCCTGCCAATCAACTACCCTATCGACTTCGCTCATTAGTGCGGCCGGAGCAACAGGATCAGGGCCTATAGCCACTAGAGATTGCAACAAGGCCTTAAAGCGACCCGCTAGACGGTGCCGCAAGACGTCGAGCTGCGCACCCGAGAGCTCATTAGCCGTTCGTGATTGACCGTCTGGGCCGATACTGGGAGCCGGCAGTGCCAGCTGTGCGGTGACAAAGTGCGCCAGTGGTTCGGCGAAGCTTAACAGGTCACTGAGCACTGGTTGTAAACGCTGCAAGGGTGCCAAAATTGCAGGCGAACTGTCGGCTAAAAGACTTTTAAAGGATCTAAGATAGAGTTGTATATTTTGCTCGGTACTCTGTTCGAGCAGGTCATAGACCGACTCGACCTCGGCCATTTCTGCTTGAAATTGCTCGAGTTGAAAATCCTTTTGCCGTAAAAGTCCACGTAACGTGTGCAGGCGCAGATCCAGCCGGCTATCCAAACCCTTTAGCATCAGCGTTAAACTGGTGGCAGCGCGGGCTAGCAGGAGATGCGTGTCAGACATGTAATCGATCCTTAAAGGGTTTACCTGGATTGAGTATAGTCTTACACCAAAAGATTGTTTTGCGGTCGCACAGATAGCCTATTGCGGCAGTTCAATCTCAATGGCTACGGGAAGGTGATCGGATAGGGCAAAATCCAGGACCCCCATTTTGATGATCTTAATGTGCGCACTGACCAGTATCTGATCGTAACACTTGGTCGGCCGCCAACTCGGATAGGTCGCCCGGGCATGAGCCGCCTTTAGGCCGGCACTTTTCAACGGAGAGTCGTTCAAGATGCGCAAACTGTCGGTGTTCATATCCCCCATCACCACGGCACTTCGGTAGCGGCTAATCAGTCCACCTATATACTTGAGCTGCTCATCCTGATGACGCCGACCAAGCGCTAGATGCGCCACAACGATCAGCAGCGGGTTGCGGGTTCCGACCTCGAATGCGATAGCACCCCGTCCTTGTCGACCGGGCAAGGCATGGTCGTTGATATTGATGAGCTTAATATTGCCGATCACGGCGTTGCTATGTTGGCCAAATCGTCCGAGATTACGATTGAGTTGTTGGTGCCAATAGTCTTTGTGAGCGGCCTTGGCCAAGTAGTGAATTTGATTGACGTAACGGGTGCGGAAGCTGCCGCCGTCGATTTCTTGCAGCGCGATGATGTCATAGTGTCGAATTAATTCGGCAATTTGTTGAAGATTGTGCTCACGTCGAGCGGATGGCAAGAGGTGTTGCCACGCCTTGACCACGTAATCAGGATAACGCCGAGTCTGGATGCCGACCTGAATATTGTAGGACAGTAGCTTTAGAGTGGCGCAAGGCTGGGACGGATCCGGGTGCATAAACCGATGCCAGGATTCGAGTAGTACGGGGGTAACGGCCATTCCAGAGGGCAATGACATAAGCAGCTAATCTGAGTAAGGACTTCAGGGGATCAGTCTAGCACAGGATTGATTGCCGGCTGTGATGACCCAGCCGGCCGGTCGTGCCAATCCTATTGAACCAGAGCGTCCTGCTCAACCAACCATTTGGCCGCGTAGATAGACTGTTCATTGCCACCAACGGCGGCCGAATCGATTAGGTACTTGCCATTGGCCATAATGGCCGGCGTGCCAGAGATATTGCTGTTGCCGGTCAGATAGATCGAGGTATTGACCTTGGCGGTCACACCAAAGGAATAGGCATGGGCCAGATAGGCTTCTTCGCTCACATTAAAACGCCCAAAAAACGTCGCAAACTGGGCATCTGTACGCAGTGGACGACGCTCTTCATGGATTTCATTAAAGATTGCTTTGTGGGCCTCGGTGCCTAGCTTTAGGAGTTCTACGACGTAGTAAGCCCTTACTTCGGGGGCCTGTCGCTCATTAAACATGACTGGAACGCGGGTAAACCGGATCGACTCGGGTTTTTCCGCTAAAAAGCGCGCTACTGCCGGTTCAAAATTGTAGCAATGAATACAGCCATAGCTGAAAAACTCCATGATTTCACCGATTTCTGCACCGCGATAGGAGGTCTTAAGTGGCGTTGCCAAGGTCTGGTAGTGGGTGCCGTCGACAAAACGGGGTTCCGCTGCTTGCACGAAAACAGCAGTTAGCATCAACAACAGGATGGATACTGAACGCTTCAACATAATGAATTAATCCTTAAAATTGATAGGTTAGGGCATGGTGCCCGAACTGCGGGGTCAAAAAAAGCGGGGTAGGCCTTCGCGTCCCCGCTTTTCAGTATCTTTACTGCGCGCTTAACCGCAGCTGAAGATTGAGCCTGCTAGTGAAGACCCTGGATATAGCTGGCCACGGCGGCCATCTCGAAGTCTTTCATATTGAAAGCTATAGAGCGCATCATGCGCGCGTCGCCACCGTTCATACGGGCGTCATTCGAAGGCGCCTCGGCACTATAACCGGCTTGGAATTTCTTCAGCTGCGTTGCTGTGTAGTCCGCGTGTTGACCACCCAATGCGGGAATGCCACCGACTGAATTACCTTGGCCGTTTGGAGAATGGCAACCGGCGCAGGCAGGCACACCCGTGGCCGCATTACCGGCCTTGTAGAGTGCTTCACCGAGTTCAACGAGCTCAGGCTTTGCCTGACCAACTTGAATGGCCTGACTGGCGTAATAGGCCGCTATGTCGGCGAGTTGTTGATCATTCAGCGCTGCCAACATGCCAGTCATTGCGACAATAATGCGTCGATCGGCTTTTACATCCTGCAACTGCTTGTAAAGATAACGTTCACCTTGGCCAGCTAATTTTGGAAAGCTTGCCACCGCACTATTGCCATCCGCGCCATGGCAGCCGGCGCACATTGCAGTGAGTCCCTTGCCGTTTTCAGCATTACCAGCAGCGTGCGTAAATCCAACCAAACCGCCTAAAACGAAAAGGCCAACGATCAATTTCTTCATGTCGAATCCCATATTATTCATCAATTGAGGCCCCAAAAAACGAGACCCAGCATAAATTGGCAACAGTATATAGAGTCGATCGAGTGATGAGAAGGAATTGCTTGGCCAGAGGCGGTTATCGGCGATCGAGCAAAGGACAACATTTTTTTCCGCAACCAGCTACAATAGCGCCCTCTTATGACTCATTAATGAAAGTTTCTATGCAACCTATTAAATACGACTCCGCCGATTTTTTTATCAGCGCCCAAAAATATTCCCAATGCCCGGCCGATACCGGCTCCGAAGTCGCGTTTGCGGGTCGTTCGAATGCCGGAAAAAGCTCCGCGATGAATGCCCTCACGCGTAACTCCAAATTGGCGCGGACCTCGAAGACGCCAGGGCGTACGCAGCTATTGAACTTTTTTACCCTAAACGGCGGGGACTATCGACTGGTCGATCTACCCGGTTACGGTTTTGCCAAGGTCAATCGGACCATGAAGGCCGATTGGGAAGAAAATATTGGTGAATACCTCGCGGAACGCTGCAGCTTAAAGGGCGTGGTGCTGGTTATGGATATTCGCCATCCGATGACCGAATTCGACAATCGTATGGTGCAATGGGCGATCGAAGCGGAAATGCCGATGCGAATTTTGCTCACCAAGTCCGACAAACTCAAGAAAGGCCCGGCTAAAAATACTTTTTTAAAAATTCGTAGCGAATTGCAATCTCGTGCACCCTGGTTGAGCGTACAAACCTACAGCTCATTGAAAAAAGAAGGCATCGTTGAGCTAAACGAATGGCTTACCGGACAATTGGTCGAGCCTACCGAAGGGGAGACCGATAGCGCGGCGCTGGTAGCCCCGCTGGGCTAGCATTGGAAGTCGGCGAATTGCTTTCGCCGGCTCATTTCGAGCCATTTGGACAATGACGTCCGTGTCTGGGCTGGGTATACTAGCCGCTTTTATTGGCAACTTTTAATGAAGAAACGATTTATTGCCGGAGTGGTTTGCCCAAAATGTGGTGCCCTAGATACCATTATGGCGGTGAATGACACAGAGCAACAGGTGTTGATTCGCGACTGTATTGACTGCGGTTTTACCGATCGGTTGAGCACCGGGGTCAACGAACCCAAAGAAATGTCCACTCGGGTCACCGCCGACGAGCAATATGTTGACGCTGCGGTGCAAGTTATCAAAATCATTCAGTAAAGAAGGAAAGCTGCATTGAGTGCAACTCCCACCGCTACATCAGATCCGGTTCGAGTCGGGGTAATTATGGGCTCCCAGTCTGACTGGGCGACCATGATCCATACGTCAGAAACCCTAACCGAATTAGGCATTGGTCACGAATGCCGAGTGGTCTCGGCTCATCGTACGCCGGACCTGTTATTTGATTACGCCGACAGTGCTGAGCAGCGCGGCTTGGCCGTGATTATTGCCGGTGCCGGCGGCGCAGCCCACCTGCCGGGCATGTGTGCCGCCAAAACCCATCTTCCCGTACTCGGAGTGCCAGTGCAAAGCAGTATGCTGAGCGGTGTCGATTCCTTGCTCAGTATTGTCCAAATGCCCGCCGGAATACCGACTGGTACCTTGGCTATTGGCAAGGCTGGCGCGATCAATGCGGCGTTGTTAGCGGCCAGTATCCTGTCGTTAGCAGATGCCGGGCTGCGGCAACGGCTGAAAACCTTTCGCAGTGAGCAAACTGAGCGCGTCTTGGCGCAACCGATTCCGGGGGTTTTACTGTGAAGCTGGGTATTATTGGCGCCGGTCAATTAGGCCAGATGATGGCCCTTGCGGCCCGCCCGCTCGGCATTGATACGGCCTTTCTCGACCCGTCCGCGCAAGCCTGTGGTGGCCGCGTGGGGGAACTCTATTGTGCCGATTACGCCGATCCGACCGGTTTACAGCAATTGGCTGAGTTTGCCGATGTGATCAGTTTTGAATTTGAAAACGTGCCACCCGCCATTGTCGCAGAGCTCGCTCGCAGCCGACCGGTCTATCCACCGGCTGAGGCATTGGCCACGGCACGCGATAGATGGGCTGAAAAAACCCTGTTCCTGTCCCTAGGCATTGAGACGGCGCCCGTCGCCGAAGTCAATGATCAGGCCTCGCTGGTCGAGGCTGTGCGTCAGATCGGTCTGCCGGCGGTTCTGAAAACCCGCACCCTGGGCTACGACGGTAAAGGCCAAAAGGTGCTGCGCGACGCCCAAGATGCAGCCGATACCTTTGCCGAACTCGGTGGTGTGCCTCTTATTCTGGAAGGTTTTATTGATTTTGAATTCGAACTGTCCTGCATTGGTGTGCGCGATCAGAATGGCGCTTGCGTGTTTTATCCACTGATTCGCAATGAGCATCGCCAGGGTATCTTGCACCGAAGTCAGCCCATGCAGGACCCGCGCCTGCAGGCCTTGGCTGAACAGGCTGTCGAATCGGTGATGAGTGCACTAAACTATGTCGGTACCTTGGCGTTTGAGTTTTTTGTCCACAAGGGTCAGTTGATGGCCAACGAGATAGCGCCCCGAGTGCACAATTCCGGCCATTGGACTATCGAAGGCAGTCGTTGCAGTCAATTCGAAAACCACGTTCGAGCGGTCATGAATCTTCCCTTAGGCAGTACCGAAAGCGTTGGGCCTGTTGCGATGTATAATGTCATTGGCAAGCGCCCCGAGACGCAGGCGCTACTCGCGGTACCTGGATTGCATTGGCATGACTACGGCAAGTCCGAACGGCCCGGTCGGAAGATCGCCCATATCACAGTGACCGCTGCCAATGATGCACAACTGGCCGAGCGCTGTGCATCGGTGGAAGCGCTGCTTATTAACGATCTCTAACCAAATCAAAGGTTATGAGATGGTTTATAGGGTGCAAATGAGCCATTTTGGGGCGTTTTTTTGTCCGACGGTCATTAAGTGCGCTAAAAGTGAAAATAAATACAGTCCATTTTTACAACCTAACTCATTGTTTTAATTGAATAAATTTTAATATATCGCAACAATCTATGAAAGCAGTGTGTTATCAGGCTTGGGCTTTAAAAAAAACACTGTTTATACTGCCCGGGATTTAGTCTTAATAGTTTGCCCAGAGGTGCCCGATATAACGGTCGCGCGCCTTTGAAAGAGCTCCCAATATAAATAAGGTAAGAGGTAAGATATGCCAACTAAGCTGTTTCGTCGCGGCATGTTGCTGTTTGCTACGCTGCTGGCCACTTTGGCCCAAGCGGATCTTAAACTGAACATGACCCGAGGTGTCACCGACATCAGCAATGAAGTCTATGGTCTCCATATGTTGATATTCTGGGTGTGTGTCGTCATCGGCATCATCGTTTTCGGTGTGATGGGCTATTCCATTGTGATGCATCGCAAATCCAGAGGCGCGGTTGCCGACAACTTCCATGAAAGTGTCAAGGTGGAGTTGTTATGGACCATACTGCCGGCCATTGTCGTTATCGCCATCGGTTATCGTGCGTTTTTCACGCTCGAGAAGATGTACGATTTTGACGATTCGGACATGACCGTCGAGATCGTCGGTTATCAGTGGAAATGGCGTTATTCCTATCTTGGCGGTGATGCCGCGGAGCGAGTGACTTACTTCTCTAGCCTGGCCACACCGCGCGACCAGATAAATGGCCTAACCACCAAGGGCGAGAACTACCTGCTCGAGGTTGATGAGCCGTTGGTCTTGCCGATCGGCATGAAAATCCGATTCGTGATTTCGTCGGCCGACGTTATCCACAGCTGGTGGGTGCCGCAATTGGCTGTCAAGAAAGACGCCATACCCGGTATCGTCAATGAATCCTGGACCCATATTAATGAACCCGGCACCTACCGCGGCCAGTGTACTGAGCTCTGCGGTAAGGACCATGGCTTTATGCCCATCGTCGTCGAAGCGCTGCCGCAGGCTGAATTCGACACCTGGTTAGCCGCCAAGAAGGTTGAGACGCGCAAGTTGGCCGAGCTCACCCAGAAAGATTGGACCTATGATGAGTTGATGGAGCTGGGTGAAAGCGCCTATGTGAAAAACTGTGCCGCCTGCCACCAGGTTGATGGTAGCGGTATAGCCGGTGTGTTCCCAGCATTGAAAAACAGCGTCATCGCGCTTGGCCCAGTTGAAGACCATATCGATATAGTGGTTAACGGTTCGCGCAACAACGCGGCCATGGCGGCCTACGGCGCGCAATTAAGTGAGGTGGATATGGCTGCCATCATTACCTACGAGCGTAATGCCTGGGGCAATGACACGGGTGACGTTGTGACCCCTGTTGATATTCTCAATTATAATGCTGGCCAATAGGAGGTCTGTTATGACGACTACAACTGATCACCACGATCACGACCATGAGCATCATGGTCCGGCCAAGGGCTTGACCCGTTGGATCTATACTACGAACCATAAAGATATCGGTACGCTCTACCTGTGGTTCAGCTTCGCGATGTTCTTCCTTGGCGGACTCTTCGCCATGGTGATCCGTGCCGAATTGTTTCAGCCCGGTTTGCAGCTTATTCAGCCGGAATTTTTCAATCAGATGACCACCATGCACGGTTTAATCATGGTGTTCGGTGCGGTGATGCCGGCCTTTGTCGGCCTGGCAAACTGGATGATTCCGATGATGATCGGTGCGCCGGACATGGCCCTGCCGCGCATGAACAATCTGAGTTTCTGGATTTTGCCCTTTGCCTTCGCAATGCTTACCAGCACTCTGTTTATGACCGGTGGTGCACCTAACTTCGGCTGGACATTCTACGCGCCGCTGTCAACGACCTACGCACCGCCGAGTGTGACCTACTTCATTTTTGCCATTCACTTGATGGGTGCCAGTTCTATCATGGGTGCGATCAATGTGATCGCAACCATCCTGAACATGCGCGCACCGGGCATGACCTGGATGAAGTTGCCACTCTTTGTCTGGACCTGGTTGATTACCGCCTTCTTGCTGATTGCGGTTATGCCGGTGTTAGCTGGCGTCGTGACCATGATGTTGATGGATATTCACTTTGGCACGTCGTTCTTTAACGCCGCGGGCGGCGGTTCTCCGGTATTGTTCCAGCATCTGTTCTGGTTCTTCGGTCACCCCGAAGTGTACATCATGATTCTGCCGGCCTTTGGTATCGTGTCCGCTATTATCCCAACCTTTGCGCGTAAGAAGCTGTTTGGTTACAGCTCCATGGTTTATGCCACCTCGTCGATCGCTTTGTTGAGCTTCATCGTCTGGGCGCACCATATGTTCACCGTCGGCATTCCCTTTGCCGGTGAGTTGTTCTTTATGGCCGCTACCATGCTGATTGCCGTGCCGACTGGCGTGAAGGTGTTTAACTGGGTCACGACCATGTTCCGCGGCTCACTAACCTTCGAAACACCGATGCTGTTCTCCATAGCCTTCGTGGTGTTGTTCTCCATTGGTGGTTTTTCCGGTTTAATGCTCGCGGTTGCACCGGCTGATTTCCAATATCACGATACTTACTTCGTGGTGGCACACTTTCACTACGTCCTAGTGCCCGGCGCTATCTTTTCCATTATGGCGTCTGTTTACTACTGGCTGCCTAAGTGGAGCGGTCGGATGTATAACGAGACCTTAGGTAAGACTCATTTCTGGCTCAGTTTTGTCGGCGTTAACGTGACCTTCTTTCCGCAGCACTTTGTCGGTCTCGCGGGTATGCCTCGTCGAATCCCGGACTACTCGGTCCAGTTTGCCGACATCAATATGATTTCCAGCATGGGCGCGTTTCTATTTGGTGCCAGTCAGCTGTTGTTCTTGTTTGTCGTCATTCATACCATTGTCGCGGGCAAGAAAGCGCCAGCGAAACCGTGGGAAGGTGCCGAAGGTCTGGAATGGGAAGTCGCGTCACCAGCGCCCTACCATACGTTCACAACACCACCGAAAATTGATTAATAGCAAAGGGCCTAGACATGACTGAGCAGCAACAACCGCCACGTAGCCATATCAAGGTCGTAATGGTGTCTATTGGCACGGTGATCGGTATGTTGCTGTTTGTCTATTACGGCTTACGCCCGCTGTATTTCTTAATTTGTGAGTGGACCGGCATTACCGGCAGCAGTTTTGACCAAGCCGAAGCGCAACCCTTTGTCGTGCAGGAAGATCGGCCGATAAAGGTGCAGTTTTTGGCCCTAAACAATGCCGCCATGTCGTGGCAGTTTCACGCCGTGGACAGCGAAGTAATCGCTTATCCGGGTGAGGTCGTTCAGGTCAGCTACTATGCCCGCAACGCCAGTCAACGTGACATGGTTGGGCAAGCGGTACCGAGCCTGTCGCCCTTTGAAGCGACCGGTTATTTTAGCAAGACCGAGTGCTTCTGTTTCAACCAACAGCCGTTGGCAGCCGGTGAAGACGCCGAACTGGGCTTGGTGTTTCAGATTGATCCTGACCTACCCGATTGGGTGAAAACGATCAGTCTCACCTACACCCTGTTCGACGTCACCGGGGAGATGGAAGTCTCGTTACTAGACT
This sequence comes from Reinekea sp., assembly GCF_982785585.1. Taxonomy (NCBI): domain Bacteria; kingdom Pseudomonadati; phylum Pseudomonadota; class Gammaproteobacteria; order Oceanospirillales; family Saccharospirillaceae; genus Reinekea; species Reinekea sp. The sequence goes on from NZ_CEYAVF010000001.1 coordinate 81,759, forward strand.
AGTTAAGACTTTGAAGAGGCTGCCGGGCATCGTTTGCCAGGGCAGCGATTGACTACAACACTAAATACTGGAGACTGATATGTCTGCATCGAGCGACAACCATGCTCAAGAACACGAAAGCTATTACGTCCCGGCCGAGAGTCGCATTCCGATCTTAATGGCCTTATCAATGTTTTTGACCGTTTTTGGCGGCGGAACGCTGATTAACGCCGCGAGTCAGAAAGTCGATTCCAACGGTGAATGGATTATGTTTGCCGGTTTCTTAGGCTTGGCATTAGTGTTGTACACCTGGTTTTCCACGGTGATCCGTGAGAATCAAGCCGGCTTGAACGGTCACCAGCTGAAGAAGTCCTACGTCTGGGGCATGGGTTGGTTTATCTTTTCCGAGGTGATGTTTTTCCTAGCCTTCTTTGGTGGATTGTTTTACATCCGTCATTGGGTCGGTCCATGGCTCGGCGGCGAAGGCGATAAGGGTGTTACCAACTACCTCTATGAAGGCTTTAGCTACAGCTGGCCGATGCTGAGCAACCCGGATAATGTCCAGTTCCCAGGTGCTGAAGCCGTTATTGACCCATGGCATCTGCCATTGCTCAATACGGTTCTGTTGATCACGTCCAGCGTAACCCTAAGCTTTGCGCATCATGCCTTGCGTAAGCAGCAGCGTCGACCGTTGAATATTTGGTTGGGCCTGACGGTTTTGTTAGGGGTCGTGTTCCTTTATTTCCAAGTTACCGAGTATGCCGAAGCCTATAACGAACTGGGCCTGACATTGAAGAGCGGTATCTATGGATCGACCTTCTTTATGCTGACCGGCTTTCACGGCGCCCACGTCACCATCGGCACCTTTATGTTGATGGTTCAGTTGGGACGTTCATTGAAGGGCCACTTTACCCCGGAAGATCATTTCGGCTTTGAAGCCTCTGCCTGGTATTGGCACTTTGTCGATGTCGTTTGGGTCTGCCTGTTCATCTTCGTGTATATTGTTTAACGCCCTATGATCCGTCGTGTTGGGGTGCAATCCATTGGATTGCCCCTAGTATTGACCGCTCCATGGTGCACCGAAAGACAATTCACCGGTAACAAATCCAATCAGTATCACCAGTAGCATTGCTACTGCGATGCTTATTCGTAGGATCAGCCAATTAAAGGTGTTGGGTCGATCGGCATGACCTGCGTTGTTAAACAGCGATCCCAGGGCGCCGGATAAGGACACCAACATTGCAATCACTAATATAACTAGTATGACTTTAAACATGGACGCTCCTAAACATTCGAATCAGCCGGGAAGGTTTCAACCTGGCCTGTGGTTATGGGTTTTTACAGCTTGTCTATTACCCTTGTTTATTGTTCTGGGCGGTTGGCAGCTTACCAGAGCCGCTGATAAAGCGCAGCTGCTCGACCTGGGCGAAGCTGAAGTGCTGATCTTTGATCAAATCGATTGGCAGGCCATCCCGTTGTATCGAGATGTCTTGGTTACCGGCCAGTTCAGTCAACCGATGGTATTTTTGCTCGATAATCAGACCCTAGCAGGTCAGTTTGGTTATGAAATTTGGTCCGTTGTGAACACATCAGCGGGTCATCTAGCGGTGTCCTTGGGTTGGTTGGCCGGCGACTATGATCGAAGCCAATTACCTTTGATAAAGCTGCCAGTAGGTCTGAGTGCGGGTCGCGTGACTCTGCGCCCAGCACCGAAGAATGCCCTGTTCGATGTCGATAGTAATCTGGCTCAGCCTGGCGCGACCGATCGCTGGGTGGTGCAGGGTCTAACAACAGACTGGTTAGAGGCGCACCTTGGCGTCCCTGTGATAGGATTTGGGCAATTGATTGACAGCGCAGAGCAGGGCCTCGGGCCGAATATCTGGCAGCCATCGGTGATGACGCGGGCGAAACATTTAGCCTACGCCATCCAATGGTTTAGTATGGCCGTAGTATTGTTGTGCATGTTTCTATATGCCGGCTTTAAAAAAAATAATTGAGGGGTATATATTGTGAGTGAAGTATCGTCGTCAGGGGACGTGGAGGCTGTGCGTTATAGCCGGACCCAATTGCTGATTATTTTAATAACCCCCTTACTGGTCCTGGTGGCATCCACAGCGCTCTATTTCAGTGGCCTAATGTTACCGGATGAGACCTCGAATAAGGGCATATTGTTGACGCCGGTCCTATCGGTTACCGACCTGGGTTATCCAGAAGTCGTGATCGGTACCGAGCGGCATTGGACCCTGATTCAGCTCTCCCCTACCTGTGCGGACAGTTGTAGCGAACGCCTGTATGAGCAACGTCAGATGCACATCGCCTTAGGCAAGCTGGAGTCGCGTATAGAACGGGTGCTGTTGACCCAGACGCCACTGGCACAAGACGAAGTCGTCCAGTACCCGCGCCTGCAGGTCCGAACGCTGGCCACCGATGACCTATCGGCAGAGTTGCTCAGTCGTATTCCGGCCGCAGACTTAGCCGACGATATCGTCTTCGTCGCTGACCCCTTTGGCAATATTATGCTGTATTTCACCAATGCCCATGATTACCGTGCCCAAATAAGTGATCTCAAGAAACTCCTTAAATTATCGACCATCGGATAGAGCGAATGCGTAAGAGTCTAAGAAAACCAAGCTTCGGCTTGGCACTGGCTGCCACCTTGATGGCAATTTGTGTTGTGGTGCTGGGTTCCTTTACTCGGCTGTCGCATGCTGGTCTAGGTTGTCCCGATTGGCCCACCTGTTACGGTCATATCTGGGCGCCGCAGACGGCAATCGACATTGCCATTGCCAACGAAACCTACCCGGAAATACCGGTTAACTTAGCCAAGACGTGGCCCGAAATGGTGCACCGTTACCTAGCAACCGGCCTCGGATTGTTTATTGTGGCCTTGGTTATTATGGCCATACGGCATCGGCGCGAGCACAATCAACCACTCAAACTGCCGCTGCTGTTGCTCTGCCTAGTGTTACTGCAAGGTGCTTTCGGGGCTTGGACGGTGACGCTGAAGTTATGGCCCCAGGTAGTTACGGCCCATTTACTCGGGGGCTTTACCACCCTAACCCTGCTCGCTATCCTCACCTTGCGACTGAGCGGCAACCGGTTCAGTGCCTTTGCGCAGATTAAACAATTCCACAAGCCGCGCCAATTGGCCGCCTGGACACTGGCTGTGGTACTGATGCAGATCTTCCTGGGCGGTTGGACGTCGGCCAACTATGCCGCGCTGGCCTGCACCGACTTCCCCAAATGCCAGACCCAATGGTGGCCTGAGGCAGATTTTGAGACAGGTTTTGATTTTGCGCATCCGATAGGGCCGAATTATGAGGGTGGCAAGTTGGCGGTACCGGCGCGCACAGCGATTCACCTGAGTCACCGGATCGGCGCAATCGTTGCCTCTGTATTCGTCCTAGGGCTAGCCTGGGCGCTGATCGGGGTGCGTCAACGTGGTTGGGCCGCCCTACTGGTCGGGCTGTTGGCGGTGCAGGTTGCGTTGGGCATTAGCAACGTGGTGTTCAGCCTGCCCTTATCGGTGGCGGTGTTGCACAACTTGGGCGGCGCCCTGTTATTGGTGACCGTTGCCCTGATCAATGTTTTGTTAAATCGTAAGGATCCAATCTATGTCTGAGTCAACCTTGGCGGGGTCGATGATGACGACTAAAGCCTTCATCGCCGATCTGTATGAAATGACCAAACCCAAGGTGGTCTTTTTAATGCTGATCACCGCCTGGGTTGGTATGGCCCTAGCGCCTCTTGGTGCCGTGCCTTGGGTGGCGGTGATCATGGGCACGCTGGGTATCGCATTTCTTGCCGGTGCCGGTGCCGCAGTGAACCATATCCTCGATGAGCAAATCGACCAACGCATGGCCCGAACGCAGAAGCGGCCCATCGCCACGGGTCGGATTTCCCCGCGAACTGGTTTTAGCTTTGCGATCGTCCTGACCGTCTTAGGTATGGCCATTCTATTCGCCTATACCAATGCCCTGACCGCCTGGCTCACGCTCGCATCGATGGTTGGCTATGCCCTGATCTATACCGGTTATCTAAAGCGGGCAACCCCACAAAACATCGTTATTGGCGGTTTGGCCGGTGCCATGCCGCCCCTGCTCGGTTGGACAGCTGTGACCGGCCAAATTACCGGACTCCCACTACTGCTGGTGCTGATCATCTTTGTCTGGACGCCTCCGCACTTTTGGGCGCTGGCCATCCATCGCAGGGATGACTATGCCAAGGCTAACGTCCCGATGATGCCGGTCACCCATGGCATCGCCTATACCCGTATTCAGATCTGGCTTTACAGCTGGTTGTTGTTGGCGGTGTCCTTGTTGCCCGTCGCCTTGGGTGCCAGCGGCGGTATCTACGCGCTTGTCGCCTTGGCTTTGGGTGTGCGATTTTTGCAATGGAGCTACCGTCTGCTGTATGACAAGCAGATCGATGCCGCATGGAGCACCTTTAAGTTTTCGATCAGCTACCTGCTCTATCTGTTTCTAGCCTTGTTGGTCGACCGGTTCGCCTGGTCGCCGATAATCTCTTGGTATGGGTAAGCTCATATGAATAGTACGAACAAAACTAATCGATCCATTGCCTGGACCGTCGGTCTATCTCTGGTTGTGATCGCGCTAATGGTGTTAGCCATTGTGGTGAAAACGCTCGGCGATCGGCCGACACTGAAACAACAGCTTGAACTGGTCAATGGTGTGCACTTTGACACCCCAAGGCTGGTACCCGAGGTTGAGCTGACCCGCCATGACGGCGACCCCTTTACCACCGCGCAGTGGCAAGGTAAGTGGGATCTGATTACCTTTGGCTACAGCTATTGCCCAGACATTTGCCCGACCAATATGGCCGATATGAACGTCGCCCTGCAGCAATTAACGGCATTGGGGTTGGCCGATCGGGTTCGTTTCTGGTTGGTTACGGTCGACCCAGAGCGTGATTCAGTAGCGCAACTGTCACTTTATGTGCCCTATTACAACCCGGAATTTGTCGGCCTGACTGGAGCGGATGATCAGCTCGCGACACTGGCGAACCAGCTCGGTGCCGTTTACTTTCGGGAGGGCAGCGGTGAAGAAGACTATACCGTAGCGCACAGCGATAATTATGCGATTGTGGACCCAGACGGAAACCTAACAACCCTGCTGCGACCGCCTCATAAGCCCAGCCATATCACCGATGCGTTGGCCTTACTGATGAACAGCTCAGGCCGCTAAGGCGGTCTGAGCACTGTTCAGGGCCCACGCACGGGCCTGTGCGAAGTCAGTGCGCCATTTTAGTTTTTGCGTCACCCTAACCACTGTGCCAATATGAGGGGAGTTGATGGAGAAACCGAAATGAAAACGCTGTTTCCAGACATTCGACCCTATCGAACCGAGATGTTGCCGGTCAGCCATGGCCATCAGCTATATCTAGAATGTTCTGGCTCGCCCGAGGGCATACCGGTATTGGTACTGCACGGCGGTCCCGGTGTGGGCTGCTCCGACAAGATGCGCTGCTTCTTCGACCCCGAACGCTATCACATCATTATCTTTGACCAACGCGGCGCAGGCCGTTCGACACCCTATGCCGACACCGAGCACAACAGTAGCGCGCTAATATTGGCCGATATAGAGCAGATTCGGGCGCACCTTGGGATCAGTCGTTGGGTCTTATTCGGTGGCAGTTTCGGTGCGACCCTGGCCCTACTTTATGCTCAGCAGTGTCCCGAGCAGGTGCGCGGTATGATTTTGCGCGGGGTGTTCTTGGGCCGCGCAGAGGATTTGGATTGGCTTTATCGGGCCGGCGCCAGTCGGTTCTTTCCGGAGGCGTGGCAACGCTTTATCGCACCGGTTGGTAAGCGTATCGGGCCCGATCTGATCGAAGACTATTATCACTTATTACGCGGTGAGAACGAGCTGGCGGTGGTGTCGGCGGCCAAGGAATGGTCGCGCTGGGAATCAGTCAATGCCTCGTTTCGCCCGAGCGTCAGTGCCGAGACCTATTATATGGCCACCCATACGGCGATCGCGATGGCCCGGATCTCGACCCATTTCTTTCGCCAACAATGCTTTTTGCGGCCTAATCAGATCATAGCGGCAGCCAGCCAACTCGCTGGTATCCCGGGTTTTATCGTACATGGTCGTTACGATATGATTTGCCCACCGGAGCAAGCCTGGGCGCTGGCCCAGCATTGGCCCGATGGGGAGTTGAATCTGGTGCGTGAAGGTGGCCACTCGGCTTTCGATGTCGGCTTAACAGACGCCCTGATCGGTGCCACCCAAAAACTCGCTCTGCGTCTGGGTTCACCGGAGAGTGAAGCGTGAAGGCCCTTATTCAGCGGGTTCGTCATGCCCGGGTTGAGGTTGCGCAGCGCTGCATCGCGCAGATCTCTGAGGGTATGCTGGTTTTGGTGGGAATCGATGCCCATGACACCGAACAGAGCGTCGACCGTCTCAGCGATCGCCTCCTCCACTACCGACTCTTCGCCGATGCCCAAGGCCGAATGAATCTCGATATTGGCCAATCCGGGGGCAGCATCTTAGTGGTGTCCCAATTTACCCTGTCTGCGGATACGGGTAAGGGCCTTAGGCCCGGCTTTTCCAATGCGGCTGCGCCAGAAGAAGCCGAACGTTTGTTTAATCGGGTAGTAGAACGCATTCAACGGAAACACCCGGCAACGACCTGCGGGCAATTCGGTGCCGACATGCAGGTAAGCTTACAAAATGACGGTCCGGTGACCTTTATGTTAGAGAATTAGGTCAATTAAAAATAACAAATAAAAGCAACTTAACCACCAGCACTAATAGTAAGGATGCCACCAGCAGCCAGGCCCAAAAAATCAACGTATGCCACAGTCCAACAAACCAGCCAACCAGGCCCGCAGGCTTGGGCCGGTGATCCTGTATCTGTTTGAGCAGAGCATAGGTCGCCCAAAAGCCGGCGCTTAAGCTGATGCAGAGCAGCCACCATTGCGCATCTAACTGCGGATTAACGAGTGGTAGTAGGATCGAACCCGCAAACAATCCGGTGCCGATGTAACCAAAGGGCGCATGCCACTTGGCCAATGGTGTGAGGGCACTAAAGAGTCGTTGTTTGATCTGCACGGGTGCCTCCATAGCGCATTAGGCTGCGATAAATATCATTGCCGTACCCAAAAAGACCACTATCGCCGAAACAAAGGCTGCCGCCGAAGGTCTACGCCGAGTGGTGAGCCATAGTGCTGGCAGGACCATCACCGGTGTTGTCGCCGACAGGATGGCGACTGTTCCCAAGGGGGCAAGCTTCACCGCATAGAGCAGTAGGCTCATGCCGACTGCCATGCCGAGTAGGCCACTGAGAATCGTTTGCCCGACCATTGTTGAGCTCAATACTCGGTAAGGCAGAACCGTACCCGACATACCCCGGACCAACAAACTGAGGAGTAAAAACACCACCGCAACGGCCACACGAATTAGGGTAGCAAAGACTGGATCCTGACCGGCGCGCAAGGTATCAAATACAATAAGGGTACCCAAGGACTGACATAGGGCAGCGCCAAGCCCGGCCATCAGGCCCAGACCGACATGGCCCATCGACTGCTCCCACTGATGGCCGCCGGTCTTGGTGCGCGAGGCAATCGCGAAAAACACCCCGACCGTTGTCGCGCCCACACCGAGTAGATTGAGCCAATAGTAAGACTCGCCTAATAGCCACAAGCCGAGAGCGAAACTGATCGGTGCATTGCATGCGAATAACAGGCCGGCCAGGCGTGGGCCAAGAATTCGCATGGAGACAAACAACAGAGTATCGCCCAAAAATATGCCAATAAAGCCTGACGCCATTAGGGTCCAGAGCACGTCTGGCTCGGGCCAATGCCAGCGCTGACTGAGCAGCAGCCAGAGACTAAGCAGCAGCGCCACCGAGGTCATGCGCAGAGCGTTAAAGGGAATGGCCCCCAGAGTGCGCACAGGCGAGATGGCCAGCAAACTGCTAAGCGCCCAGCACAGGGCTGCAGCAAGCGCTGAGATATAACCAATAATTACCACGCTGTCACCTGAATGAAATAGTAAAAAGGCAGCCCAGGCTGCCTTGACGGAAGGATCTATTGAGTCGCTCGGTCGTCAGTCAGCGACGATGGCGTCGAGGGTGATTTCGACACGGCGATTTTCCGCACGACCGTTAGCGGTGCCGTTATCGGCGATCGGTTGGTTCTCACCATAGCCGACCGCTGCGACGCGTTCGAAGACTATGCCAGACTCTAAGATAATATTGGCGACAGCGCTAGCCCGCTGTTCGGATAAAAGCTGGTTATACTCGTTACTGCCGCTGCTGTCGGTGTGGCCACTGATGGTCACCAGGGTATCATCGTATTCGGATAGGACCCTGGCAACCGATGCCAGGGTCGGTTTAAAAGAGGCCTGTACGGCCGCACTGCTAACATCAAAGGTGATGTTGCCAGGCATAATGAGATCGATTTGGCCTGCTTCGGTGCGGCGTACCTGCACACCGGTGCCGACCAGTTCTTCGCGTAGTTGCTTCTCTTGATTGTCCATATAGAAACCGACACCGCCACCGGCAACGCCGCCTATGCCGGCGCCGATCAGGGCGCGTTTGGCTCGATCGGCCTTGGGCGCTGTGGCCGCTCCAATAACGGCACCGAGCAGACCGCCGGCAAGCGCGCCTTTTGAGGTGCCGCTAATTTGGTTTTCACCGGTAAAGGCGTCCATGGTCGTGCAGCCTGAAATCAGCGCGCCCGACAGGGCTAGTGGCAGGGACAGTTTAAGCCAATGATTCATGGTAAAGCTCCTTAAAGAAATGACACAAATGGTTCAGCGTTGTTAAAGCCTAGCCGATTTTTGGCGTTTGGGCACCTCGAATAAGGCCGACAGGGGGCAATCGATTGGATTCGACCTAGGCGGTGATGCAGTGGCTGGGTTGATCTAAGTCTTGTGCCGATGGGCGATTAAATCCAACGGCAAAATCGCGCTCTGCTTGGTTTCTTCAATGACAATATGGCTTTTTGACTCCCGCACGTGGGGCAAGGCCAGCAGCAGGTCGCCGAGATGCTTTCGGTAACTCTTTAAATCGGGCAAGCGCAGCTTTAATAGATAATCAGATTGTCCGGAAATAAGATGACATTCCTGCACATAAGCAATTTTTTCGGTAGCGGCATGAAAGGCTTGAAAGGTTTCCGGTGATTGGCTCACCAAGGTAATTTCTAAATACACCAAAAGCTCGAGGCCTAGGGCCTCGGTGCTCAGTTTGGCGTGGTAACCTTGGATATAACCCGACCCTTCGAGCCGCTTGACCCGGTCAAGGCAAGGTGTAGTCGACAGCCCAACTCGCTGCGCCAGCTCGACATAGGACAGGCGCGCATTATCCTGTAAGGCCTTGAGTATTTTCAGGTCGATTCGGTCGAGGGGGCGTTGCTTGGGCAATTCGGGCGTCAAAATCCTAACCTTAGGGCAAACGAAAAAAAATTTAGGATAGGCCTCTCAAAGACGAAAGCCAATAATATGTTATCCGTTTTGTTAGATCGCCATATCCTTTAATTTTTTCAATGGGCGAATCTTAACCGTGGTGGTCGCCGGCTTGGCGGCAATCATAATTTCTTCGCCAGTAAAGGGATTGACGCCTGGGCGGGCTTTGCGTGCCAGCTTCTTAACGGTCTGAATCTTCATTAGGCCCGGTAAAACAAATTCGCCCACGGCACGTTTCTTAATATGGCGCTCGATCAAGTCTGACAATTCGTCGAGTACCAGTTGCACGTCCTTCTTGCTCATCTGGGTATTGTCGGCAATTTCGGTAAGAATTTGCGTTTTTGTCAGCCGCTCTTTCAAGGCAGTTGTTTTCTTGGCCATTGGGATTTCCCTTAGTTTTAGTTCAAATGGAGTCACATTCCTCGGCCGATTATTGCAAAGTTCGCCAAAAAGACAATAGAACTTTGATTAATTCATGCAATGATCCTTCATGCTAGAGCCGTGGTTCCGCAAAAGGCACCCTCAACGATGGTCCTCTCGGTCAGCTTAGCGCGCCCCTAGGGCGCCCCATGAGGCATGCCCAGGCTTGCTTTGTTTCACCTTTGGAATCATGGAGTTAACGAGTATATGAAGGCTTGCATTCGAACCTCTTTTTACCAATTATAACAGCCATTATCTGGTTAACCGCTAAGCCCAAGGAAACCCATGTCGCAGATTGAACAAAAAATTGCCCGTGAACTCAATGTCCAGGATCGGCAGGTGGTTGCGGCCGTAGCCCTGCTCGATGAGGGCGCCACCGTACCCTTTATTTCCCGTTACCGTAAGGAAGTAACGGGCGGTTTGGACGACATACAGTTGCGCGCCCTGGAAGATCGACTGCGCTATCTACGCGATCTTGAGGATCGCCGTAAGTCCATTCTGGCCACCATCGACGAACAGGGTAAGCTGACCGATCCGCTGCGACGGGCCATAATGCAGTCTGAAACCAAGACGGAATTGGAAGACCTTTACCTGCCCTACAAAAAGAAGCGCCGTACCAAGGGGCAGATTGCTCGAGAGGCCGGTCTTGAGCCCCTGGCCGAGGCATTGCTCGGTGACCCAATGCTCGACCCGGAACTCCAGGCCGCGGCCTATCTGAACCCGCAGGCGGAGATAAACGATAGCAAAGCGGCGCTGGATGGCGCGCGCTATATATTGATGGAGCGCTTTGCCGAAGATGCCGCCCTGCTGGGCAAGTTGCGCCAATATATGTGGCAGTTTGGTCAGATTCAGGCGCGCCTGATTGCCGGCAAAGAACAGGATGGCGCTAAGTTCCAAGATTACTTCGAACACGACGAGGCCCTCAATAAGGTGCCCGGTCATCGTGCTTTGGCGATGTTTCGCGGGCGTAACGAGGGCTGCCTTAGCCTAGCCTTGGTGTTGCCTGACGAAGATCCGCGCAGTGCTGGTGCTGGCGCACTGATGGTCGCCGAAACCTTTGGTATCGAAGATCAGTCGCGGCCGGCAGATAAGTGGCTGCTCGACGTGTGCCGTTGGACTTGGCGCATCAAGTTACTGACCCATATCGAGACCGACCTATTCGGCCAAATCCGGGAAAGTTCTGAACAGTCGGCCATCGACGTCTTCGCCCAAAATTTGAAAGCCCTATTGCTGGCCGCGCCAGCCGGTCCACGTGCCACCATCGGTCTGGACCCTGGGTTGCGTACCGGGGTCAAGATTGCCGTGGTCGATGCCACCGGCAAGGTGCTCGATCATGGCGCGATCTTCCCGACCGCGCCACAGAATCGTATCGCCGATGCAGAAAAGGTACTCTCGGCTCTGTGCCTGAAATACGACATTGAATTGATTGCCATCGGTAATGGCACTGCCAGTCGCGAGACCGAACGGTTCGTAAAAGATATGCTCAAGAAGCATCCGGCCATTAAAGCCGAACCAGTAATGGTCAATGAATCCGGCGCCTCGATCTATTCCGCCTCTGAGTATGCCTCACAGGAATTCCCCGACTTGGATGTAACCATCCGCGGTGCCATATCAATCGCTCACCGGTTACAGGATCCGTTGGCCGAGTTGGTGAAAATAGACCCCAAAGCCATTGGTGTCGGACAGTACCAGCACGATGTTTCTCAGGTTGCTCTGGCGCGTCAATTGAACGCCGTGGTCGAAGACTGTGTGAACGGAGTCGGTGTCGATCTGAATATGGCATCGGCTCCTTTGTTGGCACGAGTGTCCGGTCTAAACCTAACCATTGCCAGCAATATAGTGGCGTTTCGAGACAGCAACGGCGCCTTTGCCTCGCGCAAGCAGCTGAAAGATGTGCCACGACTGGGGCCCAAGGCCTTTGAGCAGGCCGCCGGTTTTTTGCGCATCATGAACGGCACCGATCCACTCGATCGTTCTGGTGTCCATCCCGAGGCCTATGCCCTGGTGCATCGCATCGTGAAAACCAGCAGCAAGGCGGTTAACGACCTTATCGGCGACAGTAAATTTCTTAAGGCTTTAAATGCCAGTGACTACACCGATGAGCAGTTTGGTGTGCCCACCGTAATGGATATTATTGCCGAGTTGGATAAGCCGGGGCGCGACCCGCGACCGGAATTTAAGACTGCCGTGTTTCAGGATGGTGTCGAGCAGTTAAAAGATTTGCGTTTGAATATGGTCTTAGAGGGCGTGGTCACAAATGTCACGCACTTCGGCGCCTTTGTCGATGTTGGGGTGCACCAAGATGGTTTGGTGCATATTTCCGCCCTCAGCCACAGTTTCGTCGAGGACCCGGCAAAAGTTGTTAAGGCCGGTGATATCGTCAAGGTTAAGGTCATGGCAATTGATGCCCAGCGCAAGCGCATTGGGTTGTCGATGCGACTCGACGATGATGCCCAAAGCGAACCGGATTCGGCGACGCCCGGGGGTGAGCGCAGTGCTAACCGACGCGGCGGCAGCCGCAACCAAGCCAAGGCGCCCGTTGCGCCCGCCAGCACCTTAGACGCGCTGTTTGATCAGGCGCTTAAAAAGGGTGCGCGGCGCTAATTCGCCCGCACTCCGCCAGCCGGTGGCTGATGAATGGAATAGATCGGCCTCAGCTTGATCTATCCCGATTCAGCCCCATACTTTAGCTACATTTATCGAGGGCGCCACCTTGCCTGCCATTACCCGTCTCAAATTGCTTAAAGACTTACACAGTAATGCTTTCACCTTTCAGCGTGGCATCGAGCGCGAAGCCTTACGGGTCAGTAAAGCCGGCCAGATCAGCCAAGTTGGCCATCCGGAGAGTCTGGGCTCGGCCTTGACCCACAAATCGATTACTACCGATTACTCGGAAAGTCTGATGGAGTTCATTACCGGTGTGCACAGCGACAAAGGCCGGCTGCTAAACGAGCTCGATGCCTTACACCGATTTTCGTTCAGCCACCTAGATGACGAATGGTTGTGGTCTGGCAGCATGCCGTCGCTGTTGCCTGCGCAGGAAGAGATCCCTATCGCACAGTATGGCAATAGCCATATAGGGCGCCTAAAAACCATCTACCGACACGGTCTATGGCATCGTTACGGCCGGAAAATGCAGACCATCGCAGGGGTGCATTACAACTGGTCGCTGAGTGAAGAATTTTGGCGACAATGGGCCCTGGTGAATCATAAAACGGGTGACCTGACCGAGTTTAAGACTAACGAATACTTTGGTCTGATTCGAAATTTCCGCCGCCACAGTTGGCTTTTGCTTTATTTATTCGGTGCCTCACCCGCGGCTGATAGCAGCTTTCTCGACCATAGCTCAGCCGACCTGACGCCTTTGGGTGAACAGAGTCTCTATGCTCCCTATGCGACCAGCCTGAGGATGAGTGATCTGGGGTATTCCAACAAGGCGCAGGCGAATCTGTTTGTGTGCTTTAATTCACTGGAAAGTTATGCCGAAACTCTCTCCAATGCCATTCAAACACCCTATTCCGCATACGAACAGATGGGTCTAATGGCGCAAGGTGAGTATCAACAGCTTAATACCAGCGTGCTGCAAATCGAAAACGAATACTACAGTGATATCCGCCCCAAACGTGTTGCTTACTCAGGTGAGAAGCCACTCCATGCCTTGCGGTATCGGGGCGTTGAGTACATAGAGGTGCGCTGCCTCGACATCAACCCATTGCTGCCACTGGGTATCGATGAAGGCCAGATTGATTTTGTTGATTTGTTTTTGCTCTGGTGTTTAGTGCAAGATAGCCCGGAGATTTCGACGCTCGAATGCCAGCAGGTCCAGCGTAATAGCGAGCGTGTGGCACTGAACGGGCGAGACCCGAATTTAACCATACGCCATGGCGGCCGTGATCAGCTGTTACCGGCATTAGCCCAAACCTTGATGGAGTCGATAGCCGAATTCGCCGTCACGATCGATAAAAAGACCGGCACTGACTGTTACCAGAAAGCCTGCCAGCAGCAGCAAGACAAGATCGATGATGTCAGATTGACGCCGTCACATCAGGTCTTAGCGCAGATTACAGAACAATCATCTTACCTGAATTTCAGCCTAAAGCAGTCGGCTCAATTTGCGGCGCATTTTAGTCAGCCCTTGGCGCCGGAGCAGGTGGCCTTTTGGCAGCGCGAGACGGCTGCTAGCGTCGGTCGACAACGGGATATTGAGGCAAACGACAGCGGCACTTTCGATGATTTTTTGGCCGAATATCTGCGTCAGTAACCTGTCGCTGGCAAGGCTGCTGACCAGAGACTTGCCAGGATGTGCGGCTTTAAGCCGCTGTTGAATGGGCGCTGGTTAGCTCTGAACCACCCAAGAGGTAAACAAGACGCGATCAACCAGAATCTCGCCCGTCTCCTTAATCATTAATGCCTGCACAGCCTCAAGCGCCTGCTCGAGTATTTCTTCTCGACCGGCACTGCTGCGCACGGTTTCTTCCGATTGCCGAGCGAAGAGCATAATAATCTCATGGCGGATTGCATCTAGATGGACCGCCACCACAACTGCCGCCAGTTCGTCGCGCACGCGCAGGGTAACGGCCGCTTGCAGATATCGGACCTTAGTGGTTTGCCCGTAATTCAGCGTAAAGGCCGGCTGCAATTCGACATAGGCCGTTCCGGGGGGTAGGTCTGCGGCTACGGCAAAGGAAAAACCCATGCTTAAGACACAGCTCAAGGCAAAAAAACGAAATCTGTTTTTAAAGCATCGTGACAACATAAAATTCTCTGCGCTGACAAATAAAGAAGTATAGGCTAACGTGGTGTTTCTGTCAGTGCCCACACGTTTGAAAAACTGGCATAAAAAGCGTTTGTTGGTTGTCTGAAGGCCTTACTGAGCCTATATTGTACTAATAGGACATTCATTGCGGCGTTGTGTTGATGCCGTCATTAGCAGCGAGAATAGGTCATCCATATGTTGGAAAACTGTAAAACAGCTCAAGAGCGTTGGGGTGGTACACATGAAATGATCGATCGCTGGTTGTCCGATCGGCAACAGGCCTTGATCAGTTTTTTTGCCATTCAAGAGGCCCAAGGGAAAGAAAATCTGGCAGAACAACTGCAGATTTTCAGTCAACAGCTGGTCGATTATATCTCCGAAGGTCATTTTGAGATTTATGAGCAGTTATTTCGCGAAGCCAAGGAGTATGACGATGGTGGTTTGGAATTGGCCCATGAGCTGTACCCACAAATTGAACTGACAACACAGCGCTTGCTCAATTTTAATGATAAGTATGCGTCAATTGATCTGGTCGAGGCCAACATCGTCAACCTCAATGGTGATCTATCATCCTTAGGTGAAAAGATGAGCGAGCGATTCGATATGGAAGATCGGCTCATAGCGCGACTGCACACCGCACATCAAAAGACCTTGGCCTAACCGCTCACAAGGCAGTGACCCGTTTGGTGGGCCACGCTTGCTATTGGATAATTTAATAATTATGGGTTGCAAGACCGCCCCGCGGTCGATGGCGCTTGGCAATAATAGATTCACCCTAATCTGTCCGAAGCCATCGGCTCATTACCTAGCTCGCCCCCTACTCTGCTCAGCAATCTTGGCCGGCCTTAACGCCATCTTTCTTCGTTCCAAGTTCGGGCGGTGCTACACTGTCCGCAACGATCGCTGACTGTTGCCAATTATGAAGCCGATAACTCTATTTTTTACCTTGTGTTGGATCATGCTGCTAAATGGCTGTCTGCCACAAGGGCCAAGTTCAAAAGTGCAATTGGCCAGTCAGGGCATCTATTCCGCCGCCATCGATAAGATCGGCCAATCAGCTGTCGTGGGGTCTTATCTGCACGGTGGTTCGTACTGGGATCTGGAAAAAAAAGGCCGCAGTTTTAACTGGAATCACCGTGAGGGTTATCTAACCGAAATTCTTTACGGCGACATTTCATCTGATGGACGTTTTGCCGTAACCGCGAATTATTTCAACCTCGTTTTGTGGGACACAACGACCGGTGAGTCGATTTGGTTCTGGTCCGCACCGGCAAAAATTGAGGCCGTTGCGCTGTCCTCCGACGGACGGTTTGCCATGCTAGGTCTGGCCAATAACAGCGCGTTATTATTTGATGTTCAAAATGGCGGCCTTTTGCGAGAGTTTATCCATCAGGGACCAGTCGTGTCCGTGGCACTAAATATCGATGCAGGTATTGTGCTAACCGGTTCGGAAGACAGTAGTGCGCGGCTTTGGAATATTGGTGATGGCAGCATGCTCCGAGAGTTTAAATATTCCAATCAGGTGCCATTGGTAGCCTTGAGTCCGAGTGGCAAAAAAGCATTGATAGTGCCAGCCAATGAGAAAGCTGAAATATGGAATCTGAAATCCTACACCAGAATTTCGACTCTGCGAACAGCAAAATTCCGACTCTATAGCGGTCGCTTTGTGGGGGAAAATAGACTTTTAGTGGGTACAACGCACCGAAATATATTCGAATTTAATGCGACAAATGGTAAAAAAATTCAAACATGGAAGCTAGGAACCGAAGGTAAACAAGCATTTAAAAGCGCGATTGTGCTGGATATTGGCTGGTATCAGGGTAATTTGGTGGCGATTGGTTCAAATGGTTATCTATATGCTTTTTGACAAGTAAAAATCTGTTAGCATAGCTGGGCATTTATGGAGTGACCATGGTAACGACACATTTGACAACTGAACCACGCATCCTAGCGAAACCGACAGCGGCGCCCAAGCGGATCCTCATCGCAAACGCCAAAGGCGGCAGTGGCAAGACAACCATCGCGACTAATTTGTCGAGCCTATTTGCTTGCCGGCAAGAGCAATGCGCGCTTATTGACTTTGATCCGCAAGGTTCATCGACTCAGTGGTTGCAACTGCGGCAAACGGCGCGCGCCGAAATTCATGGCGTGTCGGCCTATAAAAAGGGTGCAACACAGGTTACTCGTACTTGGCAAATTCATAATCTGCCCGTTGGCACCACCAAGGTGGTCATCGACACGCCCGCGGGGCTGACCGGCCAATTGCTCAACGATCTAGTACGCGAATCTGATTTCATTGTTATTCCAGTTACCCCATCACCCATCGATATTCGTGCGACGACTCTGTTTATTAAAGAACTCTTTCTAACACCGGCCTATCGGAGCAGCCCTCGCCGGATCGCTGTAGTTGCCAATCGGGTGCGAAAAAACACCCTGGTATATTCGAAGCTCGAGCTGTTCCTGAAAAGCCTAAAAATCCCGTTCATTTCGACCTTTCGGGATACCCAATTTTATATCCGATCCTCCGAATACGGCTTGGGCATTCACGATCTAAGTAATGCTCAGGAGGCTGACATAAACGATTGGCAGAAGTTGGTCGATTGGATTGATGAAATTGAATAACCCGTTATGAAAATATTTAAAGAGAAAACAAAAGCTTGAATTTTTCAAGCCGAATCTAAATAGTGTCAAGTTGAATTAACAAAGTTTAATCACTTACCTTAAGAGGACCAAGGTCATGGCCGTTGCAAAGAAAAAACCAGCTCAATCTGCAGCAATAAAGAAAGTTGTTGCAAAAAAAGCCACTGTTAAAAAAGTAACGGGCAAGGCCGCCGCTGCAAAATCAGCGCCTGCTAAAGCCAAGGCACCTGCTGCCAAGGTTGCAGTTTCAGAAGTGGGAATCTTAAAGGCAGAATTGGTTAGTCTCGAAACTAAACTGTTGAAGGCTCAAGCAAGCGAATTGAGTGGCGCAGAAAAAGTAGTTTCAGCGCAGAGTAAGAAAGTGCTCGCGGCTGCCGCGAAGGTTAAGAAAGCCATCGCCGCAAAAACGAAAGCCGTTGCCAAGGCGAAAAAGCTAAAGACTGCTGCAGCTGCCGGTGCCGCGACGCAGGCAATTGCCATGGTCGCCGACGCTAAGGTCGTTGTAGAGGCTCTGAAAACAGAGCAGGCCGCCGCAAAGCTTGTTTTAAACGCAGCCAAAACTGAGGCCGCCCTAACGGCCAAACTTGCCAAAGGCATCCTTAAGCTCCGTAAAGACGAAGCTAAACGCCGTTCGATGGCCGCTGCCGTTGAAGCGAAAAAATTGACCGATGCGGCTAAAAAGACCGCCGCGGCAGAGAAAAAAGCTGCCGCAGTCGCCGCCCGCAAGGCTAAGGCTGTCGAGAAGAAGGCCGCAACCAAGGCCAAACTTGTAGCCATGAAAGCGGCC
>NZ_CEYAVF010000001.1:99868-137388 GCF_982785585.1 Reinekea sp.
AGCGGTTGCCAAGAAGCCAGTCGCTAAGCCAGCGGTTGCCAAGGCACCGGTTGCTAAGAAGGCCGCCGCCAAAGCTCCGGTAGCAAAAAAAGCCGCGGTTAAAAAAGCAGTTGCGAAAAAAGCGCCTGTTAAGAAGGCAATCGCCCAAAAAGCAGCCCCCAAGCCTGTCGCACCTGCGAAAAAAGATACGCCAGCCGCGAAGCCAATGGCGCTTGCCGAGCCGACGGGCATGAGTAAGCCGGTCGAAAACCAGCCGGCAGCAGCCGTAACCGCCAATGTCCCAGCGGCAGAAGGTCGCAGCCTGTTCGATTCAAAAAAGGACGTATAAGCCGCTAACGCTTAAGTTGAATCGGTAACCCTGAGCAGGGTTTGGATAAGGGGAGCGAGAGCTCCCTTTTTTACGCCCAAAGAAAGTGCATAGTGCTCGACAAGATCGCCCGATCCAAGCTCCGCATCAACAAAAAGTGCCTGTAGCAGCTGAATATCCAGTCCTTCCAGCATCAACTCAAAAGTTAGGGCGTTACGTTTAAGCGCTCCGTCCAAGCCAGTTCGGTAGTGGCGAACGCGTCCTATCAAGGGTCTTAAGTGAGTCACCGAGTCGTCTTGCCACCAACAGGCGGGTAAGCTAAGTCCTTGCTGTAAGGCGAAGGCGATGGCGATTATATCGTTCACCTGGGCTGCATAATCGTCTTGCCAGGCGAGCAGCGCTATTTTATTTGGCAAATAGACTCGATTAGCGAAACGCCACAATGGCGTCTGTTGCAACGCATTGGTAAACTCCTGCCCCATGATAAAACTCTCAAATATTTCTCTACAGCTTGGTGGAAAGCCATTGCTGGAGCAAGCATCTCTGACAATTAATCCGGGCGAGCGCCTTGCGGTAATTGGTGCCAATGGTACCGGCAAAACGTCGCTATTCAAGGTGCTACAGGGTGACCTGACTCTCGACCAAGGCGATTGCCTGATGCCTAATCAGTGGCGGCTATCCTATATGGAGCAGGAAGTTACCGCGGTGCATCGTTCGGCCGTCGAGTTTGTGCTCGATGGCGACCAACAGTTGCGCAAGCTAGAACAGCAACTGGAGCAGGCACAAAGCCGTAACGACGACCATGCCGTGGCCGAGCAGCTTGGCGCGTTGGACACCTATCAGGCCTTTAATAAGCGTTATCAGGCCGAACAGTTATTGGCCGGCTTGGGTTTCGCCGAGGCGGAATTCACCAATCCGGTCGATTCCTTTTCCGGTGGTTGGCGAGTTCGGTTGAATTTGGCCCGTGCCCTGATGTGCCCGTCTGACCTGCTCTTGCTCGATGAACCCACCAACCACCTGGATCTGCATACCTGTTTTTGGCTCGAAGGGTGGCTGAAGCAGTTTCAAGGTACACTGCTGTTTATTTCCCACGATCGTGACTTTATGGATGGCGTAGCCACTCAGGTGGTGAGCTTCGAACAGAAAAAGCTCCAACTGTATCGCGGCAACTACAGTCAGTTTGAGCGTCAGCGCGCGGAACGGATGGCACAGCACCAGGCAGCCTTCAACAAAGAGCAGAAGCAGAAGGAGCATTTAGAGTCCTTCGTGCAGCGCTTTAAGGCCAAAGCCTCCAAAGCCAAGCAGGCGCAAAGCCGGGTCAAGATGCTCGAACGCCTGACAATGAACGCACCATTGTTGATGAGCCATGGCTACGATCTGAGTATTAGCACCGACGGTCGAGTCTCGGATCCGGTGGTCAGCCTCAAAGACGTCAACCTAGGCTATCCCACCAAGACGGTGTTGTCGGGCATCAACCTGAGCCTCCATCCGGGCATGCGTCTGGGCTTATTGGGGGTGAACGGCGCCGGTAAGTCGACCCTGATCAAGGCCCTCTCTGGTGACCTAGAACCGCTGCAGGGGGTGGTCACGCGCGGCCAGAATCTTAAGGTCGGTTACTTTGCCCAGCATCAGTTGGAGTCGCTCGATGACCTAGCAAGCCCCTATCTACATATTCGTCGCATCGATGATGTCGCGAAAGACCAGGACATCAAGAATTTCGTTGGCCGCTTTGGCTTCTCAGGCATGCGTGCGGACGAGCCGGTGAAAAACTTTTCCGGTGGTGAAAAAGCCCGTGTGGCATTGGCCCTCATTGCTTGGCAGAAGCCAAATCTTCTGTTGTTGGACGAACCGACCAACCACTTGGATTTGGAGATGCGCGATTCCTTGAATTTGGCGTTGCAACAATACGAGGGCGCAGTAATTTTAGTATCCCACGATCGGTATTTGCTTAATTCCACCGCGGAACAGTTTTGGTGGGTCCGAAACGGTGGTGTAGAGCTCTACAATGGCGATTTGGATGATTACTTCCAGGCCATGTTAAAGGCGCCGCAAACCGGCTCGCAGCGGAGTCAGGTCGCCGGCGAGGAGAGCATTGACGAGCGCAAGGCCAGCCGTCAGGCCAGAGCCGTGCAGCGGGAAAAATTAAAGCCAGTGCAGCAGAAGCTCAAAAAAGCCGAACAGTTGATGGAACGACTGCAAAAAGACCTAACAGGCATTGAAAATGAGTTATCGGACGCAACACTGTATGATGCAGCGGCAAAAGAAAAGCTTCAGCGTCTAATCAAGCAGCAGAGCCAGTTGCGCGGTGAATTGGATGGCGCCGAACTGGTCTGGATGGACGCGGCGGAAACGCTCGAAAGCTTGCAGTCGGTCTCCTAAATTTGGAACCTGCAAGCGACAGGGGTTTTGATGTGACAATTACCCACGCCGAATTCGACGCGACCCTGATGTCGGTTACGGGGTACCATAAGGTCTGATAAGACCGACCGAGTGTGTCAACCTCTATACCTTAAAACAAAAGTATGGCGGTGCAGCTGGCCCAGTTTGGCTATACTGACCGCATAGAATTCATGACAGGAGAACCCCGTGAAGCCAGAACAAACCTTTGATCCAGTTGGCGAACGCCTATTTACCGGGCGTAAAGTCCTTATCTGCGAAGAAATCAACCAAACGATGGCCAAAAAGGTCTCCGCCCAACTGCTGGCCTTGGCTGAAGCGTCAGACGACGACATCGTATTATTTATCAATAGCCAGGGTGGCCACGTCGAAGCGGGCGATACCATCCACGATATAGTGCAGTTTATCGCACCGCGGGTTAAGGTCATCGGGACCGGTTATGTAGCCAGTGCGGGAACGCACATTTTTTTGGCAGCGGCTAAAGAAGATCGCTATTGCTTGCCGAATACGCGTTTCCTTATTCACCAGCCATCTGGCGGCGTCGGCGGTCAGGCCAGTGATATTGCAATACAGGCGCAACAAATCATTGCCATGCGAGAGCGCTTGGCGCGGATTATTGCGGCGCAAACTGGGCAGCCGATTGAGCGAGTGCGCATCGACATTGAGCGCGACAACTGGATGACCACTGCCGAAGCTATTGAATATGGCATCGTCAGCCGAGTGTTGCATCACTCGAGCGACCTCTAGTCCGCCCGTCGGCAGCGCCGAGCTTTGGCTGCTAGACTTGCACATAAGAGTGCCATTGCGTAACACCCGATCTTTATCTAATAGGGTTAAGAAATAAACTAAGGAATGATTTATGAAATTAGTTACTGCCATCATCAAGCCATTTAAATTGGATGACGTTCGTGAAGCGTTGTCAGAAGTAGGCGTTCAGGGCATTACCGTGACCGAAGTTAAGGGTTTTGGTCGGCAAAAGGGTCATACCGAACTGTATCGCGGTGCAGAATATGTAGTCGATTTTTTGCCGAAAATTAAGCTTGAAATTGCAATCGATGACGACAAGGTCGATGGCGTTATAGAAGCCGTCACCAATGCCGCAGCGACCGGTAAGATCGGCGACGGTAAGATTTTTGTCCAGCCATTGGAACAGGTTATTCGTATCCGCACCGGCGAAACTGGCAGCGAAGCAGTCTAACGAGCCGATTGGCCCGTCAGCCCCAAAAAAAGCGTGCCGATGGCGCGCTTTTTTGTGTCCGGCCTCCGCTCAGCCGACCTTATCTTTGCCGATGAGACCGTGTTTCTTTAACTGACTGCGAAATTGATGATAGGTCAGCCCGAGCGCATCTGAGGCCTTACCCTGGTGTTGATCATTTTGGTCGAGCGCTTGGGATAAGAGCATCAGTTCGTATCGGGCGACCTGCTCGCTAAAGCCTAGATGGCTACCTGGGTCGCTCTGGCTGGTCTTGGCTGCCGGAGCCCAGGGCGAGTCGAATGGATCCAATACCAACTCGCCAATGGCCGCACTCGGAGTGCCCCAGCGATAGATGCTGCGTTCGACAACATTTTTCAGTTCTCGGACATTGCCATAAAAGGGGTGGTTTTTCAGCTGTGCGGTGGCTTTGGCACTGAAGCCGGGGAAGTCCTGCCAACCTAATTCAATGCTCATGCTAATGGCAAAGTGCTCGGCCAAGCGCTCCACATCGTTTTCGCGCGCTCGCAAGGGTGGAATGGTAATGACATCGAATGCCAGGCGGTCGAGCAAATCCTCGCGAAACTTACCCTGTGCCGCCAGCTGGGGTAAATTTTCATTGGTCGCGGCAACGATGCGCACATTGACCTGCAGCGTCTTTTGCCCGCCCAGTCGCTCGAACTCCCCGTACTCGATTACCCGCAGCACCTTTTCCTGGACCGCAGCTGACATACTGCCCAATTCATCGAGCAACAGCGTGCCTTCATCGGCTCGTTCGAAGCGACCCTTGTGAACTCGGTTTGCCCCGGTGAAGGCCCCAGGTTCATAGCCAAACAGATCGGCGTCCAACAAGGATTCGCTGATCGCGCCGCAATTTACTTTCAGTAACGGTTGTTGCCAGCGCAACGACAAGAAATGCAGACGCTCCGCGATCAATTCTTTGCCGGTACCGCGCTCGCCGATCACCAAGATCGGGCGATTGAGTGGCGCAACACGTGAAACCTGGTCGAGCACATCCGATAAGGCCGAACTCTCACCGATAAGTCGAAGTTGATGGTTGGCAGACATGGGCAGGCCTTTTTCGTCGTATTGACTAAATAACTTAGTCTAATAAGTTAATCAATGCGAGTGACTATAGGTCACATTATCTTAATAGCCTTGTAAATCAACTGCTTAGGTTTTTGGCATGGAAACTGTAATAGACGTTATGGATGTTATAGATGTAATAGACAAGACAGACGTAATAAAACAATTAGCAAAGAATAAGGTTAGACAACGAATCAACCCTGATCGGGAGCACTCAGACGATGGAGATGTCGCAACGAACACCGCTGTATCTTGGGCTGATCACGCTCAGCAGTGCCTTAGCCGCCGTCACGGTGGTTTGGGCCGGGTTGATCGGCTTTGGCTTGATTGCACTGGCGATCGAAGCCTTGGGTCGTTGGCCGTTGCGCTAAGTCGGTCGAGGCCAAACGGCCAGCCATGTGACGTTATTATGAAATATTAGGAGAGTAACAATGAGCATTTTTTCAAGATTAAGTGACATCATCAACAGTAACCTGAATTCCATATTGGATCGGGCAGAAGACCCGGAAAAAATGATTCGACTGATTATTCAGGAAATGGAAGAAACGCTGGTCGAAGTTCGTTCCAGTTCGGCACGCGTGATTGCCGATAAAAAAGATGTCCAGCGTCGCCTCGGTCGACTGCGTAATGACGCCGACGATTGGGAAGCCAAGGCGCGTTTGGCGGTGGGAAAAAACCGTGAAGACCTGGCTCGAGCAGCCTTGGCCGAAAAGCAGGCGATAACCGATGAAGTGACGGCGGTAGAGCAGGAATTTAATGCCCTGGACGATCACCTCGAGCATTTGGGCAATGAAATTGGTCAGCTGCAGTTAAAGTTAAACGATGCCAAAGCCAAACAAAAAGTTTTGTTGATGCGCCAGAAAACAGTGTCCACCCGCATGCGCACCCGGGGTCAGCTGAATCGTGAGCAACTGCAGGACGCGTTCGAAAAATTTGAGCACTATGAACGCAAGATGGATTCGATGGAAAGTCAGTTGGAGGCCGACGATCTGGGTCGAAATAATAAGCAAGGTCTAAAAAATGAAATCGAATCCCTGGCCCAAGATGAGGCAATCAATGCCGAATTAGCGCGCCTGAAAGCGGATTTGAAAAGCACCGACCAAGGCTGATAAGGTTGACTTGCCGGGCCGCACTGGGTGACCCAAGCAGCCTATTAATAAAGGGAGTAAAAAATGCAATTTTTAGACTTTATGATGGTGCCGACCGTTCTGTTTATGGTCGTGGTCATGCCGCTCTGGCTGGTCATGCACTATCGGGCTAAGGGTAAGACCAGTCGTGGACTGGCCAATGAAGATCAGCTCATCCTCGACGACCTGCTGCGAACATTGGATACCCTGTCGACCCGCATGGCCACCTTGGAGTCCATTTTAGATGATCGCAACCCCCGCTGGCGGCGTGACGCAGACCGGGAATAGGAGGGCACATGAAACGTTCACATAAACACCCTAATCAAGCCAACCCAGAGCATAGCAATGGTTTTCCGCCGGAAGACTGGTGGGCTCGTCGGCGTAACGGATTCGGCATGGGTCTGTACCGCAATACTCGCGACAGAAAGGTTGCCGGTGTCTGCGCGGGCTTGGCCGACCATCTCAATGTCGATCATTGGGTGATCCGGTTAGCCGCGCTGGGTGGTTTAATATTTTTTAATTCATTGATGTTCTTTGCCTATTTGGGCGCCTGGATCGCCATGGCACCCCGGCCGAATGACGACAGTACGGCGCCGCCCTATCGCTACGATGAAGATATGCGTCAGAATCGGCCCATCAATATGTTTCGCTATCCCTTGAGCCCAACAGATCGCTTGCGCACCGCACAGGCTCGGATGGCGAAGATAGTCGAACGAACCGAGCAGATCGAACGCTATGTGACATCGAAGCGATTTGACCTGGACTCGGAATTTTCGAAAATGCAAAAGTAATCTGGCCGCGCTCGAGAATACAAATTCACAAGGCTCGAGCGCCCAATGCGCGGAGGGCTTGTGTTGACGTCGCCGAATGCATTTAATTGGCCGCGCTCCTGACAGCCCAGGCGGGATTCTTTATGATGGCGGCCTCAATGATCAGTTAAGCATAGCCTATGAAAACATCGACCAAGTTGCCCCGCCTGCTCAAAGAACCCACCGGCTGGATTCTAATCGCGCTCTCGATCGGGTTTTTTTACGCCCAATGGCCAAGTCGATCGGCGCCAATCGATGCGCCGGCCTACTATTGGCAGCAGCTTGATGGCGGCCTGAAGGTCCGCTGGGAGGCCGAACCGGTCTTTCAGGACAGCGGTGCGACCCAGGCCTGGGGCCTGACGCTTAAAGGGATGTCCTTTATGGTTCAAACGGGTCCGTTGAGCGGCGATTTTAACGAGCTGGTGCTCCTGGTGGCGGCACAGGATCGTGCCGCAGTCGGTGGCGCGATCCAGGATCCTTTGACCTTCTCGGGGCCGCAAGCTGAGTATGCATTTTTTGATGCCGAATCGCGGATTCAGTCCCATCGTTGGTATCAGCAAGAAGCAACGTGGATTAAGGTGTCGGTGCTATACAAACCGAGCATGGCATCGCGGGTAGCTCGAGCCACGGAGTTTTTGGCCAATACGGGCTATTAGTTCGCCATAAGGATCGACCCCTGTCCATTGCTAGCGGGGTCGGAATGACAGACCCTTTCACCAATGGCTGCCAAAGCCAGGTAAGCCCCGCCGGGGTAAGGAACACTATGCTACGTTGGGCCGTTATCGGTACCGGAAATATGGCCGGTCAGTTTTTGCAGGATGTGGCTCAGATCGTCAATGGTCGATTTTCAGCCGTCTATTCACATTCGCTGGTGCGTGCCCAGGCGTTCGCCGAAACTCACGCCTTGACGGCTGCCTACGACGACTACGAGCAGCTCTTGGCCGATCCGAAGATCGATGCCGTCTATATTGCCAGCACCCATCCCCATCATGCCCCACAGGCCATTGCCGCCTTAAATGCCGGTAAACATGTCTTGGTGGAAAAACCCATGGCCCTGTCTGAGGCCGAGGCGGCGGCGGTGTTTGCGGCGGCCGAGCGCAACCAGCGTTTTTGCGCGGAAGCCTTGTGGACCAAATTCAATCCGCTCTACCAGTCGCTGCATCGGCAGGTAGCCGCCGGGCGTATTGGCACCGTGCAACACCTCAGCGCGAGTTTCGGTTTTGCCCATGATATGAGTCAGGTCCATCACCGCTTGCTCGACCCGGCCCAGGCCGGTGGCGCGTTGCTCGATATAGGCCTCTATCCGATCATGTTGGCCCTCTCTGTGTTCGGCTACCCCGACCAGACCCAAGCCCGAGTGGTATTGGGGCCAACCGGGGTCGATATAGCGGCGGATCTGCTGCTGTCCTATGCCGACGGCAAAACCGCCCACCTAGCCTATCGGCTGGATGCCCACCTGCCGACCAAGGCCTGTATCTCCGGGTCAAAGGGTTGGGTTGAACTCGAAACGCCTTGGTTTGCGTGCAATGCGCTCCAGTGGGGCGAGACCGGCAAACCGGTGACGAGCGAATACGGAGTGCTGCTCAATCGTGGCTGGGGCAACCAATTTGAGCGGGTAAACGATGCCATTGGGCTTGGCCAGCTGGCGGTTGTGGAGCACAGTTGGGCAGACAGTGTGCAGTTAGCCCGCTATCTGGAATGGCTGCGTAAGACCTGGGGGCCGAGCTATCCGTTCGAACGCTAAGCGGGCTTGAGCGCGATATTAGGGTGAGCGGGCGGCCCCGTCAGTCGGGCGCCGCTCAGAACGGCCTGACTAGAGAATCACATCCTTGATATCTTCGTCTTTTCGGTCCAGATAGTGGGTCGAGTGGATCTTACGGACGGTTCGGCTCTTGCCCCGAATCAGCAAGGTCTCGGTAGTCGCTAGGTTGCCCTTTCGGGTCACACCTTCCAGCAGATCCCCCTTGGTAATGCCGGTGGCCGAAAACACCACATCATCGGATCGGGCCATATCGTTGAGCTGATACACGACACCGGTCTCAACGCCCATCTCGGCACAACGACGTGCCTCACTCTCGGCAATCTTTATGGTTTCGGCATCGTGGCCTTTGGCTTCGGTGCGTAACATCAGGCGACCGTTCATATCGCCGCCCAATGCTCGTATGACCGCGGCCGAGATCACCCCTTCTGGGGCGCCACCGACGCAATACATCATATCGACCTCACTTTCCGGCATGCAGGTCAGGATGCTGGCGGCGACATCACCATCGGGTAAGGCAAAGACCCGCACGCCCATGCCCTGCATCAGGGCAATGGCCGGATCGTGTCGCGGTTTGGCTAAGGTCACGACGACCAAATCCCGCAATGGCTTGTTCAATGCCTTGGCGACCAGCTTAATATTCTGCTCCAAGGGTAGGGTCAGATCGATAAAGCCCTTGGCCTCCGGTCCAACGACCAGCTTCTCCATATACATATCGGGCGCTTTTAGGAAGGCGCCCTTCTCACCGATAGCCATAACGGCGATGGCATTGGATTGGCCCATTGCGGTCATACGCGTCCCCTCGATGGGGTCAACGGCAATATCACAGGCATCGCCGACGCCGGTACCGACCTTTTCACCTATATAGAGCATCGGCGCTTCATCGATCTCGCCTTCGCCGATCACGATTTCGCCGTCAAATTCGATCTTATTGAGCATGGCCCGCATCACTTCCACGGCGGCGCCATCGGCCTTGTTTTTATCTCCGCGACCCAGCCAGTTATAGCCGGCCAGAGCGGCCGCTTCGGTCACTCGTGAAAAGTTGAACGCTAGATCTCGGCGCATGATCGGACTCCAGTGATGATTTTGCGCGCAGTCTAACCTGTTTTGGCGATCGCTTCATTAAGGTTAGGGTGAGTTGGCCTGTGCACTGGCAACTGAACGCCGAATGGGTAAACTGTGCCGACCAGCCCGCGACCGGACCGAATGCCCAATGAGTAAGAAACAGCACGAGATACCCGTATTTGACCACCCAATAATCGAAACTCACTGCCATCTGGACTATTTGGAAGGTGAGGCGCTCGACCAGGTGATTGCCGATGCGGCCGCCGTGAATGTGGAAAAGATCGTCACCATTGCCGTGTCGCCAAGCAATCTAGCGCGGGTGCGTGAACTGACCGAACATCCGATGATCTGGGGTACCCAGGGCGTGCATCCGCACGATGCCGAACTCTTTACCGAGGCGACGGCGGCAGAGCTGTTGCGTCATGGTCGCGACGCGAAGATCGTCGCCATCGGGGAGATCGGTCTGGATTACCACTACGACCATGCCGATCGAGCCATCCAGCGTGCGGTATTTGAGCGCCAGCTGGCCATCGCGGTGGAGTTGGATCAGCCGATCGTGGTCCATACCCGTGATGCCGATGACGACACCCGAGCCATCCTGCAGAACTTTTCCAGTCAGCTGAAGGGCAAGGGCGTTATCCACAGCTTCACCTCGGGCTTGGCCCTGGGCGAATACTGTTTGGCTGAGGGTTTTATGCTTGGTTTCAACGGTATCATCACCTTTAACAAGGCCGAAAATGTGCGTGAGGTCTTAGCGGCGACGCCGATGTCGGGTTTCGTAGTCGAGACGGATGCGCCCTACTTAACGCCAATCCCGTATCGGGGTCGACCCAATCAACCCAAATACCTGCCCTTTATTATTCAAAAGATAGCCGAAGTAAAGGCAGTTAGCGTCGAAGAGGTTTTGGAACAGTCCTATCAAAATGCCAACCGGTTGTTTAGCTGGTAAGGCGGGGGCCGATTGGAGCGTTGCTATAGACTGTCGATCTGATCGTTGAGCTGGCTGCGCTTATCGGTCACGATGCGTTCTAAGGTCTGTACTCGCCGTTCCAGCTCGGCAACCTGTCGGCCCAGCTGTTCCTCGGTATCGGCGGCACTACGGGCTAATGCTCTGACCTGCTGCAGAATCAACCAAGAGCCCGCACCGAAGATGAAAACCATTACCACGATCATGCTTGACGTCGTCATGCCACTGCTCCTTCGCTGTGCATAGGGCTCTATTTTACGAGCCTGAGGCGCCATGGGAACAGCAGAAAGTCACAAAATTCGCGTCGACCCGGCTCGTCGATTTAAGCCTGACCGCCCATCCTGCGTGCAATCGCAAAAGGTGATCAGTATGATTAGGCCTCCCAGCTCGCCGTACCGTATCGACCGGGCCGACAGCCAACGACCCATCACTCGGACCCATCTTATGCGTACCCGTTTTTACCTGCTTATGCTGGCCTTTATCGCTTTTATTTCGCTCGGTCTCCCCGACGCTTTACTGGGCATCGCATGGCCCTTTATGCGGGTTGATCTCAATCAGCCGCTCGCGGCGAACGGCATTATCGTGTTGGCGGCGACCCTGGGTGCGGCATTGAGCGGTTTTTTCAGTGCGCGCATGGGGCGCTGGTTGGGGATTGGCCGTTTGCTCAGCCTGAGCTGCCTGCTCACCGGTACCGCGCTGCTCGGTTATACGCTAGCACCCTCGCTCGCCTGGATCGCCGTGGCCAGCGCCGTGATCGGCCTGGCGGCCGGGGCAACCGACGCGACCATCAATGGCTATATCGCCAAGAACTTCAGTGCCGGCCTGATGCAGTGGCTGCATGCCAGCTTTGGGGTCGGCATCACCCTAGGCCCGGTGGTTATGACCTGGGTGCTGGTTCATGAGTACGACTGGCGCCTGGGTTATCAGATACATTCGGTGATTCAACTGCTCTTAATGATCCTGTTTTTGGTCACCGCGGGACTGTGGTTGGTGGTCCAACGTGCCCCCGCAGAAGGTGCGGCTGAGGTCGTTAGCCATGCCGCAGATGCCCATAACACCGGTATGCTTGAGTCCTTTGGCAATGTCCGCGTCTGGCTGAGTATGGCGCTATTCTTTTGTTACACCGGTCTGGAGTTTTCCATGGGGCTGTGGACCTTTAGCCTCTTGACCGACGTCCGGGGTATGAGCACCGCCCAGGCTGGTGCTTGGGTCAGTGTCTATTGGGGTATGTTTACCGTCGGTCGTATTGTGATGGGTTTTGTGTCGAGCCGGATCAGCCAAAATCAGTTGATGACCCTGAGCCTAGTTTTGGCTCTGGTCGGTGCTCTGGCCTATGCGCTTAACCTAAGCCTATTGACCAATTTGCTGGCCTTGGTGGTGATCGGCTTTGCCTATGCGCCGATGTACCCGGCCTTGGTCTCGGATACCCTTAATCGGGTCGGGTCGAGACACTTTAACAACGCGATCGGCCTGCAAGTCACCGCCGCTAGCCTGGGTATCGCCATCTTGCCGGGCTCGATCGGGCTCTTGGTCACGCAGTTTTCGCTCGCGCTCTTTCCGTGGCTATTGCTATGCCTAACCACGCTGTTAGTGGGTCTTTACTTGATCGCCCACCGCCTCGGTAATAGCGACTAGGCGACTAGACGACCAGGCGTTGGGTCTAAAAGTCGCCCCAGCGGGCCTGGAGCAAACTTAATATCACCACCGGTGCGGTTTCAGTACGCAGAATGCGCGGTCCGAGCTGCCATGGGGTAAAGCCCTGCTGCTGGGCGAAAGCCAGTTCCGACCCACTTAGACCGCCCTCCGGTCCGACCAGAAAACTGACCGAATCGGGCCGTTCAGCGGGCCAAAGCGGTTGCTGTGCCGCGGTATGGAAGACCAGTTTCAGAGCTGAGCGTTGCGCCAGTACCCAATCGTTGAGCGACTGAATAGGGTGCAGTATGGGTAGGGTGTCGCGATAGGACTGCTCACAGGCGCTGGTCATAATGCCATGCCAATGGCTGAGTTTTTTCTCATAGCGGTCACGCGCTAAGCGCAGGTCACAGCGCTCACTGGTCAACGGGGTGAGGCTGGTCACGCCCAGTTCAGTGGCCTTTTGCACGGCGTAGTCGAAGCGATCGCCCTTCGACATCACCAAGCCAAGATGGCTAACCAGCGGGGATGCCTCGGTCGCCACCAGTTGCTCACTGAGTAACAGATTCGCCGCTTTCTTGCCGATATTCGTCAACGTGCCATTAAAGCGTTGACCCCGGCCGTTAAAGACCTCGACCTGCGCGCCATTATCGAGCCGCAGAGCCTTAACCAGATGCTGAAAGACAGACGCGGGCAGCGCCACAACCTGTTCGAGTGACTCGGCCTCAGGTACCCAGGCGCGAATCGTTCTCATGGCGTGGCCACCGCGCCACAGGACGCTAGGCGTTCGGCGGTAAGACCAAAATTCTGGATCCAATCGGCTAAAATACACTGCCGATATTGATAGGAATAAAGCATCGCATTGTCGGCATCTTCGGGGAAACTACTCGGCCAGCGCTCCAGTAACAGGGGTCCGCAGCGCTGCGCCGATTCCGCCACCGCGGCCTTGCAAAGTTCGGCAGGCAACTTCAGGCAGCCAATAGCAGCATCCTGTTCACACAAGAGCGCCGGCGCCTGTTGATTGAGGTACTGGATAAAGATCACCGAGGGTACCGTTGCTACTGATCCGGGCTGATCCGGGCTAGGGCTTATGTCGGCAGGGTTGAGCGGGGCCGCATCGGTGGCCGGGGTTGCGCCGCTGCATGCGGCCAGCCCGAGCGCCAGGAACAGGCCGATCGGGAAGCGCCCCTTCATACCAGTAGACCGGTGGTTTCGAGCAAGCCGAAGCGGCAATTCATGTTCTGCACTGCGGCACCCGATGCGCCCTTGCCCAGGTTATCCAGTCGCGCGACCAGATAGATGCGCTGGTCGGCGCTGAAGACAAAGAGCTCAATCCGGTTTGTACCATTACAGTGAGTCGGCGCCAAGAAGCCGTCCTCGAGTTGACTCTGATCGTTGAGCGGAAACAGGGTGATAAACGGTTCAGCCTGATAGGCTTCGGCCAGCGCGACATAGACTTGCTCGGCGCTGCCGCTTAGGGCTGCCTCATGCAAGCCAATTGACACCAGCATGCCCTGCTCGAAATTACCGACGGTGGGCACAAAGACCGGGGCAAAATCGAGCCCGACAATGTGCTGCATCTCGGGCAGATGTTTATGGTTTAAATCAAGATTCTTCAGTCGCGCGGCGGCGGTTTCGGCTTGACCTCGATCAAAGCCTTGATAATCGGCGATCATCGCCTTGCCGCCACCGCTGTAACCGGTGATCGCCTGTACCGTGAGCGGATAGGCTCGGGGCAGAAGGCCGGCGGCCACCAAGGGTGCCGTCAATAGCGTCATGCCGGTGGGGTAACAACCGGGATTGGCGATGCGATTGCTGGTCTGTATTTTAGGCCGCAGCCCCGCCAATTCCGGCACGCCGTAGACCCAAGCCGGATCGACGCGAAAGGCCGATGAGGCATCGATAATCACCGTCGCGGGGTTGCTGATTAGGGCCACGGCGGCGCGGCTGGCTTCATCGGGCAGGCACAAAAACACCACGTCGGCCCGATTCAGATAGGTTTCACGCAATTGTGGATCTTTTTTTTGCGCTTCCGGGATGCTGAGTAACTCGACATCGGGGTGGGCTTCTAATCGACTCTGTATTTGCAGGCCGGTGGTGCCATATTGGCCATCGATAAAGGCGGTAACAGTCATGCTTTAAAACCTTCCAGTTGGGCTAGGATCGCCAGCGTTGGTGCCGACTGGTTCATGCTGTAGAAGTGCAACTTAGGCGCCCCGGCGACAATGAGCTCCTGACACAGATCGACGACAAAGTTCAGGCCAATGCGCTGAATTCGGGTGACATCATCGCCACAGCTTTGCAGCGCCTGACGCATCCAACGGGGAATGTCGGCACCACAGGCATCGGAGAAGCGTGCCAGATTGGTGAAATTGGTAATCGGCATAATACCTGGCACGATCGCGATATCGCAATCGCGCCGGCGCACTTCGGAGACGAAATGTTTGTAGGCATTGATGTTGTAAAAATACTGGGTGATGGCGCTGTCGGCGCCGGCCTTGGCCTTGGCCACAAAATGGTCGACATCCTGATCAAAACTGTTCGCTTGCGGGTGCATCTCCGGATAGGCCGCGACCTCGATACTGAAGGTATCGGCAAATTCGGCTTTAATAAAGGTGACCAGATCCGAGGCATGGTTGAAATCACCCCCGGTGCCGCGCATGCCACTGGGTAAGTCGCCGCGCAGCGCCACAATGCGGTTGATACCGGCCGCCTGATATTGCTCGAGCAGAGCCTGGACCGTAGCCCGGTTCGAACCGATACAGGACAGATGGGGCGCGGCCGGGACCCCGCGGCTATTCAATTCAATAACGGTATTGATGGTGCGTTCCTGAGTGGAACCACCGGCGCCATAGGTGACACTAAAGAATTCCGGCTGGGCAATCTTTAATTCGTCATGGGCCGTCAATAATTTGTCATAGCCGATGTCGGTTTTAGGCGGGAAAAACTCAAAACTGACGGGTACTGGGGTATTCATAATAGTCTTCTCTGTGATCGGGATTGAGTCGCCAGCCGCGCCCTGACCGAGTCAGTAGTGCGGCTGGCTGTAGGCGCCTGGCGGCTCCTAATCAATATTTATATTCTTCAGGCTTGTAGGGTCCGGCCACGGGTACATTGATGTAGTTGGCCTGGGTTTCGGTCAGCGTGGTCATCACCCCGCCAAAGCCTTTGACCATTTCGGCGGCCACCTCTTCGTCTAATTTTTTCGGCAATATTTTGACGTAAAGGTTAGCGGCTTTCTCGGCAGCGGGCAAGTCGGCGAACTTACGTTCAAACAGATACATCTGCGCCAGGACCTGGTTGGCGAACGACCCGTCCATGATACGGCTTGGGTGGCCGGTGGCATTGCCCAGGTTGACCAGACGTCCTTCGGACAGCAAGATAATAAAGTCATCACTGGCGGCGCTGCGATAGATCTGATGAACTTGCGGCTTCACTTCGGTCCACTGCCATGAGGTGCGCATAAAGGCGGTGTCGATTTCATTATCGAAGTGACCGATGTTACAGACTACGGCACCTTTCTTGACCGCGGCCAACATATATTTATCGCAGACATTGGTGTTGCCGGTGGTGGTCACGATCAGGTCGGTGTTGTGCAGCAACGGTAAGTTAATGCTCGCCGCGGTACCGTCGTTGATACCGTCATTGTAGGGAGACACAACCTCAAAACCGTCCATGCAGGCCTGCATCGCACAGATTGGATCGATTTCCGATACCTTGACGATCATGCTTTCCTGACGCAGAGACGCCGCCGAACCCTTGCCGACATCACCGTAGCCGATTACCAGGGCTTTTTTACCGGCCAACAGGTGGTCGGTGCCGCGCTTAATAGCATCGTTTAAGGAATGACGACAGCCGTACTTGTTGTCGTTCTTAGCCTTGGTCACCGCATCATTGACATTGATCGCCGGTACCTTGAGCTCGCCCTTGGCCAACATATCCAGCAATCGGTGTACACCGGTGGTGGTTTCTTCCGAGATACCGTGAATTTGCGCTAGCAGCTGTGGGTATTTGCTGTGAACCATTTCGGTCAGATCGCCGCCATCATCAAGAATGATGTTCGCGTCCCAGACCTCGGTGCCGTCTTTACCCGCAAGGATGGTCTGTTCAATACACCATAAAAATTCATCATCGGTTTCACCCTTCCAGGCGAATACCGGGATGCCCGCCGCCGCGATAGCGGCCGCCGCATGATCCTGGGTTGAGAAAATATTGCATGAAGACCAACGCACGGCCGCGCCTAAGTCGATCAGCGTCTCGATGAGCACGGCGGTTTGAATGGTCATATGGATACAACCCATGATGCGCGCACCGGCCAATGGCTGATCGGCACGATACTTATGACGCAGTGCCATAAGCGCCGGCATTTCACTTTCGGCGATGGCGATTTCTTTGCGGCCCCAGTCGGCCAATGACATATCGGCGACCTGGTAATCGGTAAAAGTTGTCATAGTCTGTTCCTTAATAAGAGATTTCGGTGATGGGCCGGCCTCTGGCGCAACCCATCTATATGGACGTTCTGGACGGTGAGTCCAGCATGCTGGCGCGAGTCGCGCGCAAAAATTAGAGCCCGGCGCCACTTTTTAGGGCGTCGACCTTATCGGTATTTTCCCAGCTAAAGCCGGCACGACCGAAGTGGCCGTAGGCCGCGGTCGGACGGTAGATTGGCCGGCGCAGGTCGAGCATCTCGATAATACCGCGCGGGCGCAGGTCGAAGTTATCGCGCACCAGTTGGGCGATGAGCGTTTCGCTGACCTTGTTGGTGCCGAAGGTATTGATCGAGATGGAGGTCGGTTCGGCGACCCCAATGGCATAAGAGACCTGAATTTCACAACGGTCGGCTAGGCCGGCCGCGACGATGTTTTTCGCCACGTAGCGCACGGCATAGGCGGCCGAACGGTCGACCTTAGACGGATCCTTGCCCGAGAAGGCACCGCCACCGTGACGGGCCATGCCGCCATAGGTATCGACAATAATCTTTCGCCCGGTTAGGCCACAGTCACCCACTGGGCCGCCGATAACAAAGTTACCGGTCGGGTTGATATGGTATTGGGTATCTTTGTGCAGCCACTGCGTCGGTAACACCTCTTTGATAATAGTCTCCATCACCGCTTCGCGCAGATCGGACAAAGCAATATCCGGGTTGTGCTGGGTTGATAGCACCACCGCGTCGATGGCCACCGGCTTGCCGTGCTCGTAGCGCAGCGTCACCTGAGATTTGGCATCGGGGCGCAGCCAAGGCAGAACACCTTTCTTGCGTAACTTGGCCTGTTGCTCGACCAGTCGATGGGCATAAAAGATCGGCGCGGGCATCAGACTGTCGGTTTCATTGGTGGCATAACCGAACATCAGACCCTGGTCACCAGCACCGAGATCCTTGTCGCCCGCCTCATCGACACCGACGGCGATATCGTGTGATTGCTTGCCGATCGCGTTGAGCACGGCGCAGGAGGCACCGTCGAAGCCCACATCGGAGGAGTCATAGCCGATATCGAGAATGACACCGCGCACAATATCTTCCAGATCGACGTAGGTCGAGGTGCGCACCTCGCCGGCAATGACCGCCATGCCAGTTTTGACCAGCGTTTCCACCGCCACTCGGGCGTGGGGGTCGGCACCGATAATGGCATCGAGAATGGCATCGGATATCTGGTCGGCCATCTTATCGGGATGGCCTTCTGAGACGCTTTCCGAGGTGAAAAGACTGTATTCGCTCATGGGTTGTTCCTTAGTTCGTAAGTCGGTCAAACGTTACGGTAGACTTGGGTTTGCACCTGAAAGCCATTTCGCAACGCTAAAAATCGTGTTTGATCGTGCGCCAGACCGTGTCGGCCCGCCCACTGATGTAATTCTTCCGGTTCAAAACCTAGCCACTGGTCACCACATTGGTCACGCGCCCACTCCTGATCGTGCCGACACAGATCGGTTACGATCAGCACACCGTTGGGATTAAGCAACAGGGCGCATTGGGCAATCTCTGCCTCGGGCATCGGCACATGGTGCAAAACCATGTTATAGAAAATGATATCGAACCGATCCGCCTGCCCGAGCAGGGTATCGGTATTGCCTTCGATCAGTTCAACGGACGAGCCGTGCCCCAAATGATCCGTTGCTTGCGCCAACATGACCGGCGAAATATCGACACCGACGACCCGCTGAAAGCGCTGAGCTAAGGCCTTAAGAAACTCGCCTTTGCCGGGGCCGACTTCCAGGACCCGCTCGTGCGGCGAGCGCTGAAGGCTGTCCAACAGCTGCAGTGCCTCTGGCCCGTAATGCTCAAACAGCACGATGCGCTCCTGGTGCAGAACAAACTCGTTGGCATGCTCAACAAAAAACTGCCGTGCGCGAGTCAACCGCTCGGCGCGAATACGCTGCTGCTGAGCCAGTACTGGCTCGGGTAAGGGCTGCTGATCCAATTCACGAAACAGTTGCTGTTGGACATTGAGCGCATCCCCGAGCGAGCGGCGATAATAGATACTATTGCCCTCGCGTCGGCTGTCGACCCAGCCGGCCTTACTTAAAACCTTAAGGTGGTGACTCATGCCCGACTGTTTCACATCGAGCATTTCACTCAATTCCAGCACCCCATAGGCGCTGCTGCCGAGCAATTGCAGCACGGTTAGCCGGGTTGGGTCACTGATGGCTTTAAAAAACGCCGCGTAATCGGATAGGTTCATGGAGGAGACGATAGCAGTGCTTGATGTTTTCCTCAAGATCTATATCAATATATTTTGATATAGATCTTGAGGGCCCCTGTATAGCGAGCCTAGGGGGAGGCTTAGAGCCTGCGGCGAGGGCTCGGCCCCTAGCCGTCGAGACCCGTCGGCGCTATTCGAAATGCCAGCCATCGTTGCTTATTGCGACCGCGAGACCGGTGGCAATCGACTGTTGGGCGGCCAAACCGAGCACGACGGCCTTGAGCCCATCGGCGACCGATACCTCGACAGCTTGACCGTCGGTAATGGCCCGATAAAAGCCCAGGTGCTGGTAGTAGGTCGAGCCATTGTGATCGCCTGCGGCCAGCAGGGTCGGGTCGACCGGTATCGAGGTGATCACTGGGCCGCTCGGCTGACGGGGACTGAATACCAGCTGTGGAGTGGGTGCAGGACCCAACTCGGTATTCCAAAACCGGCCCGGTCCGGGCACCGAGGCTTCCAACTTACCCCGTTCGCCAAGCGCACAGAGCTCTTCTTGATAGCGCGAGCCCTCGGCAAACATACACAGTTCCAATAGGGCCCGTTGACCGTTGGCAAAATCCACTATGACGTAGGCATTATCGAGGATATCCGGTGCCTGGCCGTCATAGCGTTCGTCGAGATGGTTGACGTCGATGCCGCCGGAGGCGAAGACTCGAATCGCTTCACTCTGGGACTGCAAACGCATCAGATCGAAAAAATGACAGCATTTTTCAACCAAAGTGCCACCAGTGTTTTTATTAAACCGGTTCCAGTCGCCGACCTTGGTCAGGAAGGGGAAGCGATGCTCGCGCACGCTGAACTGTCGGGTCACGCCGTGCGCGCCGCTGCGAATCTGGCCCAGTAGGGCGGCCACCGGCGGCATATAGCGGTATTCCATGGCAACCCAGAGCGGTGCGCGGTGACCAGCCGCTGCCTGGCGTATGCGCTCGATATCGTCGCGACAGGTGACCAACGGCTTTTCCACCAGAACGGGTAAGTCGGTCTGGGCCAGTACCGCCAAGAGTTGCTCGGCGTGCATAAAGTTGGGGCTGGCGATGACCAGGGCATCCAGGTCTGGCGCCGCCAATAAGGTCTCGATCGACGCTTCGAAGCGGACCTCGGGCACCAGCGCCAAGATCCGTTGTTGCATTTCAGGGTCCGGCTCATAGACCGCACGTACACTGGCCTGGGGCAGTAGCTGAATATTGCGAATGTGCTCTTGGCCCATCATGCCGCAACCGATGATTCCATAGCCTAAGGTCATAAAGTGCTCCATGTGCTAACGCAGTGTGTTGGATCGGGGTCTAGTTAAGGGCCTCTCCGCCTGGCTGAGTCGTCCCACTTAGGACATCCTTGAGACGTAATGGCAGATGGCCGGGTTAAACCAGGTGCGGGAGTACTCTTCGACACGGTCATCAGCGGACCAGCTGAGCCGCTCTATCCAGCCCAAGGCGCTAGCGGGTGGTAAATCGAGTATGGTTGCAGCCCAATCGGTCGCCGGAAAAACGCGCAGACGATCCTCAACCCGGCTGATCCAGAAGCCAAAATGCTCGCGATAATGTCGATACAGGGACTCATCCAGTTCGGCTGCGCTGAGCGTTTCAGCATGCGCGGCGCGGACCCACATTTCTTCCGCCGCGATCGCGCTCTGGTTCAAGAAGCGCTTGCGTTCAATGCGCCAAAAAAGCGTATCGGCGGGGCAACTAAAACGTTCAGCGACTTCTGTGTTGGCTTCTTTGCGCACAGCCAGGGTTTGGGCGTGTGGTGTGCCACCACCGTCCAGTAGCTCCAAGCGAAAGAGTTGATAGACCGCTTCTCGTGCGGGCCGTTTGACATAGGTTCCGGAGCCCTGCCGACGCTCTACCAGGCCGTCATTCTCGAGTAAAGCCAGGGCTTTCCGCAGCGTTCCGACAGCGACCTTCAGTTCAACCGCCAGATCGGCCTCGATTGGCAGTCGTTCCCCTTCGCGCCAATGGCCGGCATTAATTTCCCTTAAGAGCAGTTCACTGACCTGAACGTACATGGGTCGTCGTTTACCCTGACGGGCGCCGAAGTCGGCATTAATTCTCTCGCTAATCTGGTTGCTCAATGCACTACTTCCTTCAAACGTGGATCAGTCTGGTGAGCGCTATCGTATCATATTAGAAGACCCTGATTTTAATGAATTCATCTATAATTGATTTACATCAGCATCATACATTGCTAGTGTTATCTGGCAAGAAAAAAGTAAATCAATGATAGATGATAACG
Organism: Reinekea sp.; assembly: GCF_982785585.1. Lineage (NCBI taxonomy): Bacteria > Pseudomonadati > Pseudomonadota > Gammaproteobacteria > Oceanospirillales > Saccharospirillaceae > Reinekea > Reinekea sp. The sequence continues at coordinate 121,137 of NZ_CEYAVF010000001.1, forward strand.
AAAATTATAGGTTCTTGGCTTCACTGTATTCATCCAGGCAGCCCAATCGGTATCAACAGACCATCGCAATGCCACCGACCATTGGGTTTCGGCTTGCGTGGTAACCGGCCAATAACAATAAGAATAATAGGGACTCAATATGCCATGCGCGCTTAATTTGGTCGTCCAGCCATGACCGCCCTGCACTGGGTACACAGCAGGTTGGAACGCTTTAATAGAATGCTAATGACCATCAGTGCCAATATGGCTTGGGTATTGGTCGCGCTGATGGTGCTCACTATTTTGTTACAAGTGTTTTGTCGCTATGTCCTAAACAGTGCGCTGCCATGGCCCGAAGAGGTCGCCCGTGCCTTTATGATCTGGATGATGGCGTTGGTGGCGGCGCAGGCTTATCACAACGGATCCTTTGTGGCGATCGATATGCTGCATGAGATGATGCCTCCCGCCCTGGCCCGACTGTTGAAGCTGTTGCTCTTGGTGATCGCCGCCCTGGTCCTGTTTCGGCTCTTTACCCTAGGCTTAGAATTTTTTGAACGCGGTTTTCGTACTCGCGCTGCATCGTTCAAATTGCCTCGTGCCTGGATCTATCTGGCGATGCCAGTCTGTTTCGGCACCATGTTGTTGGTCAATATTGAACTGATCTTGAAAAATCTTCTGGGCCTCGCCGCGCCGACCCCTTATCAAGCACCCACTGGAGATTAGCCGCCGATGTTAACGCTATTTTTGCCGCTCTTTCTGTTGGTTCTGCTGCTCGGCCTGCCGGTGTTCTTTGCCACCCTGTTTGCGCCCGGTCTGATGCTATTGTTGAGTGACATGGGTCGCGACGTGCCAATGCTGTTTCGCAATATCTACAACGGCATCGACTCATTTCCGCTGATGGCTATTCCCTTCTTTATGCTCGCCGGCGAGGTCATGAATCGGGGCGGCATTACCATTCGCCTGGTGAACCTATCGCAGGTCTTTATCGGTCATGTCCGCGGTGGCCTGGCCCACGTCAATATAATGTCCAGCATGTTGTTTGCAGGCATGTCGGGCTCAGCCGTGGCCGACACGTCCGCGCTCGGCTCGATGCTGATCCCGGCGATGGAAAAAAATGGCTATAGCCGCCGTTTTGCGGCCGCCATTACTGCGGCCAGCTCGGTGATTGGCCCGATTATCCCGCCTTCGGGCATTATGATTATCTACGCTTACACCATGGAGGTGTCGGTCGCGGCGCTTTTCGCCGCGGGCGTCATACCCGGGCTATTAATCGGCTTAGGCCTGATGGCGGTAACCGCTCTGCTGGCGAAAAAACATAACTTCCCCGTTGCGCGTGAAAAAGCCAGTTGGCAAGAAAAGGGTGCGGCGACCAAGGCCGCCTTCTTGCCCTTGCTGACGCCCATTATCATTCTGGGTGGCATTCTATTTGGGGTTTTCACGCCCACCGAAGCCTCAGCCATCGCCGTCGGTTATGCCCTTGTGCTCAGTATTTGGGTGATGAAAACGGTCAAACTGTCGGATCTGCCGCAAATATTCACCCGGTCGGCGATGTCCTCGGCCGCGGTCCTACTTATCGTTGGCGCCGCCATTGCCTTTAAAACGGTGGTGAGTTTATCGCACTCTGCCGAAGACCTGGCCAACTGGGTGCTGGCAATCAGCGATAACGCCCTCATTCTGCTCTTTGCCATCAATATACTGCTCTTTGTTGTCGGTATGTTTCTCGACGCCGGGCCAGCTATCATTATATTGGGTCCCATTTTGGCACCGATTTTTATCCAGCTGGGCATCGATCCAGTTCACTTTGCAATCATTATGAGTGTCAACCTGACGGTGGGCCTGGCGACACCGCCCATGGGCTTGGTGTTGTTCGTCGCATCGAGTGTTTCCGGTGAACGGGTTGAGTCGATCGCCAAGGCCATCTTGCCGTTTCTGGCCGTTGAATTTCTGATGATATTTTTAATTACTTACTTTCCCGCTATTTCTATGACCATTCCGAGATTTCTTGGTTTGGCCTAGGTAAAAGGCGCGGTCGAAAGGCCGCTACCGAGCAACACCCTGTAAGAGCAAGGCTCACTACAACAACAACAAAGAGGCAAATTCCATGAATGTAGAGCACAAAATGTTGGCCAAGAAACTCGCCGGTGGCCTGGCGGTTGCGGCACTAACCCTATCGATCGGCATCGCTCATGCGGCCGACTTTAACTTACGGGCCGTCGCAAATTCCAACGAAAACGATGAAGACTATGACGGTCTGGTGGTCTTTAAAGACTTTGTTGAAGCCCATTCCAATGGCAAGATATCGGTTGATCTCTTTATCGGAACCCAACTCTGTGCCAATGGCACCGAATGTCTGCAAGCCTTAGAGGACGGTTCGGTTGATATCTATATTTCCACCTCCGGTGGCGCAGCGAACATGTTCCCCTATGTTCAGGTCCTCGACTTACCCTATCTGTTACGTGACGACCGCATCGCCGAAGCCGTTTTAAGTGGCGACTTTGTGCGCGAAATGCGCGCCGATATCCTGGCCGACTCTGACGACAGCATTCGCCTGATGACCATTGGCAATACCGGTGGCTGGCGCAACTTTGCCAACACCAAACGCCAAGTGCAGCAGCCAAGCGATCTAAAAGGCTTGAAGATACGCACCGTGGTTGCCGATTTGCCGCAAGAATTGGTTAGGGCCATGGGCGCCAGCCCAACGCCGATCCCTTGGCCAGAACTGTACACCTCGTTTCAAACGGGTGTAGTGGAAGGGTCGAAAAATGGCATTACCGATATCATGGGTATGAAGTTCACTGAGGCGGGTCTGAAATATGTCACCCTCGATGGCCACGCCTATATGGCAGCTCTGTGGTATATGAATAACGAGGCCTTCTTGGATATGCCCGAAGACTTACGCCGCGTGATCGTGGACGGTTTTAATGCCTTACAGCAAGCCACCTTTGCCTCACCGAAGCGTAAATCGATTCAGGCCTACCAGGACTTTAATAAGGCTGGCGGCAGTCTGTATGTGCCCACGCCCGCTGAAAAAGAGCAGTTCAAGGCAGCAGCGATGCCGGTTTACAGCTGGTTTGAAAAGAACGTCAAGTCTGGTGGTAAGTACTATGACTTGCTCGTCTCTGAAGCGACTAAGGCCGAGCAGGCGATCGCAGAAAACTATAAGTCGGATTTGCAGTAATAGTACAAACGATGGTGCACAGCAGGTCGGCCCGATAACTGGCCGGCCGGAGCACAGCGCATAACACCGATCAACCAAGTATGCTTTACCCGTGGCGTAGCCTCGGGTTTTTTTTGCGTCTCAGTCGAGCAATTCGATATCCAAACTTTCCAGCAAACAGACGGCCTCGAGCCGGCTGAACTTTGCCTGTTTAATATTGGTGTGGTTCAGGTCGATATAGTAGTTCTCGGCGTTTTCAAACGACACGCCACTGAGGTTGGCGCCATTGAAGAGACTATTGGCGAAATCCGATCCGGAAAAATCACCCTGGCTGAAGTTGCCCTCGCGAAAATCCACATCATGGACCTTACAGTCTTCAATAATAAGATCGGCCAGATGCAAACCATAGAACGATGAGTCGTTGAGCAGCGAATTGTGAAATGAGATTGGAGCCGGCAATGAAAGATTCGGCCAGGCGGCCTTGGTCCAGTCGACGCCGATAATCTTGCTGTCCCTAAAGGCGACGTCCATAAACCGGCTGTAACTCATGTTGACGACACTCAAGTTGCAGCTGACAAATTCACATTCAATAAATTTGCAATTCTTGAAGGTGACGCTATCGAAGCGGCACTCCTTAAAAACGCAGCCATCGAATTCTTTAAAACTGAGCGTCTCATTGGACAGGTCGAGACCGACGAAGGTTAGCGACAGATATTCGCTCGTGCTATCAAGAGGGTTTGGCATAGCAAGACGGTTCGGATGTGAAGTGAAGCCAAAGCTTACCCGACCAACCTGGCCTTTCCAAGCGTCTGCGACGGCCCCACCATGAGATCAATTCGTGCGCAGCGCAACTATTCTGCCAGAGAGGTGAAGATCGATCACCTACCTAGGCCAAGACCGGCTATAATCGCCGGATTGACAACGGGATTGAAGGATAAGTATGAAAGTCTGTGGCGTAGAATTAAAAGGCAGCGAAGCGATTATCAGTTTAGTAGGCTACGACCAGGGCGCCTTTCAAGTGCCCGATTGTCGTCAGCGCTTGTTCACCGTGTCTCAATCTGAGGATACCGACGCGATTCGCCAATTTCAGTTTGCCTTTAAAAAGCTACTGGAGGATTACCATATTGATGAGGTTGTGATCCTGCGACGTGAACAGAAGGGCAAGTTTGCCGGCAGTTCCACCAGCTTTAAGTTAGAAGCGGCCATTCAGCTAATCGGCCTACCGGTTTCGGTGCTGGCCACGGCCCAGGTCAAGGAGCAATTCAAGGCGGCGCCGCCCTCGACCGACTTCGGCGGTTTGGAGCTGAAGAAATTTCAACAACCGGCCTTTAATGCCGCCTATGCTTTTCTCAATATGAAGTTGAATCAACGCTAGTAAAGTAACTGATGGACCACCAGCCCACCGCCGAGCAAGAGCGCAAACAGCAATGCGGACAAGATCAGTGGCTTGGCCCCAGCCTGGCGTAGGGCCGCAAAGCGCGTTTGCAGACCCAGCGCCGTCATCGCCAAAATCAACGCGAGCTGCGCGCTAACTTGTAGTGCATGGCGCAGCGCGGCGGGTAAGTCAATCAGGCTGTTTAACGTCACCATGGCGATAAAGCCAAAGACAAACCAGGGCCAGGGTATCGCCGCCGACGGTCCATTGGCTGTTCCGATCTGAGTGCGCTGATAGAGCCAGCCGATCAGCACGACAACCGGCGCCAGCATCATGACCCGCATCAACTTGGTAATTAGGGCGCTGTTCATGGCAGCACCATCGATCGCCTGGCCCGCGGCAACCGCCTGGGCGACCTCATGCACGGTACTGCCGATATAGACGCCGAAATTGGCACTGCTGAGCCCGGTCAGGCTAAAAATCAATGGATAGCAAAACAGCGCCAGGGTACCAAAGACCACAACGGTAGCCACTGCCACGCTGACATCCTGCTGCTTGGCCTTTAATACCGGCTCGGTCGCGAGAATGGCGGCGGCCCCGCACACGGCGCTGCCGACCGAGGTCAGAATGGTCGCCTCACGGCTCATTCCGAGGACCCTGACACCGACCCAATAGCCAACCGACAGTACCGAGCCAATCACCACCAGATCGAGCACGGCGGCCTGCCAACCAACTGCTATCAGTTGTTGTAAGGTCAGATGACTGCCAAAGAGAATAATGCCAATGCGTAAAAGACGTTTTTTACTGAAGGCGAGCACCTGCTCGCTGCGCGTCGACCAGGCCGGGGTAAACCCATTGCCCACTAGGATGCCCAGTCCGATGGCCATGGGCAGGGCGCCCAAACCAAGATGGCGGGCCCACGTCAGTTGCGCCAAGCCATAGGCGATAGCGCCAATCAGGGGGAGCAGAATCCACATTCGCAGCGTCCAGTGCATTTAGACCTGTACTGTACCGCCTGATTTTAGTTAAATATATTGGATATAACTTAACCCAAGCATTAGAAAAACTTATGAATGTTAGCTTGAGACAGTTACAGCTTTTCGCTGCCATCGCCCGCTTGGATTCCCTGACCGCCGCCGCTGATGAGCAAGCCATCAGTCAGTCAGCAGCCAGCCAGTCGTTGAAAGAGCTCGAACGCCAACTGGGCTATGACCTGTTCCGCAAAATCGGCCGCACGTTGACCCTGACCGAGGCTGGGCAACAGGCCTTGCCGAAAATCCTTCAGGTGTTGATTCACCTGGACAGCTTGGCCTTTCCACAGGCGGATTTTATTGGCGGCAAGCTGCGCGTCAGTGCCAGCGAAACCATAGCCTCCTATCTGATGCCCAAGCTATTGGCCGGCTTTATTGCCAACTACCCGCTAGTCGAGCCCGAGCTCTCGATCCATAACAGTGACGGTGTGATTGAGCGGGTTACCAGCGGCCTAGCGAGTATCGGTTTTATCGAAGGCCCGACATCGGCAACTGGCGTGTCGATAAATCGCTGGCGGGAAGATCAACTCAAGGTGTTCTGCCGGCCCGATGCACAGTGGCTGAAGTTGGCCAAGGTGCCGGAAGGTGAATGGTCGACTCTGCCGTGGATCGTGCGTGAAAGGGGATCGGGCACCCGCGCAGTCTTCGATCAAGCCTTTGCCCAGCGCCAGGAAACGCCGCGCATTCGCCTCGCGTTGAACCGTCAGGAGGCGATCAAGCAGTCGGTTCGGGCCGGTCTGGGTATCGGCTGCCTGTCCGAGTTGGCCCTGGTCGATGAGCTGACAACAGGCACGCTGGTCGAGCTGCCCACCGTACTGCAATTAAAACGCACCTTTGCCATCGTGCATCTGGACAAGGTGGCCCTGACACCGCTGGTCCATCGGTTTACCGATTTTGCCCAGCATTGGCGTCCCTAAGCATCAAAAGGCGACTTATTTTAAGTCGAATCCTACAGCATTGATTTACATCATGACGTTTCATTGCTAAGGTTGGCCTACGATCTATTCATATACTATTGATGTATCTTTGCGAGGCAGAGCATGACCCTAATCATTGGCAAGATAGCGCAGCAGAAACAGGTCAATGGCCGTGATTTTCCTCTGGTCATTCTTCCGCCGAATGCCGCCGTGGCCAGTGAAAAGTCTGCTTTTCAAGAGTGGATGGCCGATCATCGCGCAGAGCTGCACGCCAAGTTGATCGATCACGGCGCCCTGCTGTTCCGTGGCTTTCCCGTCACCGATGCCGAAGGCTTCGAAGCGATGCTGGATCAGACGGCTTATCAAAACATGCCCTATGTCGGCGGCGCCGCACCGCGAACCCAGGTAACCCAGTCGCGTATCGTGACTGCGAATGAATCGCCGGCGACGGAAACGATCCCGTTTCACCACGAGATGGCCCAGACGCCTCATCCACCCGGCTATATCTTTTTCTATTGCGATATAGCGCCCGAAACCGGGGGTGCGACATCCATCCTGCATTCGGCAGAAATCTGTTCTGCCTTTTTTGACGTGGATACCGACTATGCCGAGAAAATTGAGCGTGAGGGTGTGCGCTATATCCGGGTAATGCCTGCGGTCACTGATACCCAATCGCCAATTGGGCGATCCTGGCAGGAAACCTTTAAGGTCGAGACACGGGCCCAGTGCGAGCAGGTACTGCTGGAACACAAGATGACTTGGGCCTGGCTCGATAACGACGAGCTGCGCACCGAATCGCAAACGCTGCCGGCGATCCGTTTTGATAACGAAAGCCAGCAGAAAACCTTTTTCAATTCCATTCTGGCCGTCTACACCGGCTGGGACGACGCGCGTAATGTCGCCAATAAGGCGGTGGTGAGTTGTGACGGCGAAGTCATGGACGCCCAAGTCATGGCTAAAACGGTCCAGCGGATGGCGCAGCTGTGCGTTAACTTCAGTTGGCACAGTCAGGATGTGTTGTTCCTCAACAACCACACGGTGTTGCATGCACGTCAACCCTTTACCGGGCAACGACGGATTCTCGCCTCGATTGCCTACAAGTAAGGCTTATGCCCTGTAAGGGGCTTCGCCGCGACTAACCAGAGCCAATTAGCATAAAACCGCGAATGTGCCTACAAAAAGTGCCCTTTTCTGCCGAAAAGGGGGCATTCTGCTTTGCCTCGCCCCCTCCTTTCTGGGACAATCCGCCGCTCTAATTATCAATGCTGTCAACGTCAATCACTCCCTATTCTGAGGAAAGAGTAAAGATGCCTTCACGCAGTGAACTTGCCAATGCGATTCGTGCCCTGAGCATGGATGCCGTTCAAAAAGCCAAATCCGGTCACCCAGGTGCACCCATGGGTATGGCCGATATCGCCCAGGTACTTTGGGCCGACTATTTACAACACAATCCGGCTAACCCGAAGTGGTTTAACCGAGATCGTTTTGTGTTGTCAAACGGCCACGGCTCGATGTTGCACTACTCATTGCTGCACCTGAGTGGTTACGATCTGACCATTGATGATCTGAAGAATTTTCGTCAACTGCATTCGCGCACGCCAGGTCATCCTGAATACGGCTATACACCCGGCGTTGAAACCACTACTGGGCCCTTGGGTCAGGGTATCGCCAATGCTGTTGGTATGGCGATGGCGGAAAAGGTTTTGGCCGCGCAGTTTAACCGCCCAGGACATGAGGTTGTCGATCACAACACCTACGTCTTTCTTGGCGACGGTTGCATGATGGAAGGCGTTTCCCACGAAGTCAGTTCGCTGGCCGGCACCTTGGGTCTGGGTAAGCTGATTGCCTTTTATGACGACAATGGCATTTCAATCGATGGCGAAGTGGAAGGTTGGTTTACCGATGACACGGTCAAACGCTTCGAAGCCTATGGCTGGCAGGTGATCCCGCGGGTCAATGGCCACGATGCAGAAGAAATTCATCAAGCGATTGCTACCGCCAAGGCCAATTCCGACCAGCCAACGCTGATTTGCTGCAAGACCATTATTGGTTTTGGCTCACCGAACAAAGAAGGTAAGGAAGATTGCCACGGCGCGCCGCTCGGCGATGATGAAATAGCCCTGACTCGAGCTCGGCTCGGTTGGACGGCAGCACCTTTTGAGATTCCAACACCGATTAAATCGGCTTGGGATGCAACGGCACCGGGTGCCCAGCGCGAAGCCGCGTGGGATGAACGCTTTGAGGCCTATCGAGCAGCTTTTCCTGAGTTAGCCGATGAGTTTGCGCGCCGTATGCAGGGTCAATTGCCGGCCAGTTTTGGCAGCGATTCCGCAGCCTTTATCGCTGCGGTCAACACCAAGGGTGAGACCATCGCCAGCCGTAAGGCATCGCAGAACTCTATTGAAGCCCTAGCGCCGCACTTGCCGGAGCTCTTTGGCGGTTCGGCTGACTTAGCCGCGTCCAACCTAACCCTGTGGAGTGGTGCGCAGGGCATTAGCAGTGCGGATCCCTCGGGTAACTACTGTTACTACGGTGTGCGTGAATTCGGTATGTCCGCCATCATGAACGGCATCAGCGTACACGGTGGCTTGAAGCCCTATGGTGCGACCTTCTTTATCTTTATGGAATATGCCCGTAACGCGATTCGTATGGCCGCTATCATGAAGCAGCCGGTGATTCATGTGTATACCCACGATTCCATCGGTCTGGGCGAAGATGGTCCGACTCACCAGCCGGTTGAACAGCTGGCGGCCATGCGCGCCACACCGAACCTGCACACCTGGCGTCCAGCCGATGCGGTTGAAAGTGCCGTGGCCTGGGTCGCGGCGATTGAAAGCACCGAAACCCCAACGGCGTTGGTGTTTTCACGCCAAAACCTGGCTCACTCGGTGCGCACGGCTGAGCAGCTAAGCAATATTCGTAAGGGGGCCTATGTATTGCGTGCGCCTCAGGCTCCGGCCGACCTGGTATTGATTAGTACCGGCTCTGAAGTCACCTTGGCGCTCGAAGCGGCCGAGGTGCTAAGTGCCCAAGGTAAAAACGTCCAGGTCGTCTCGATGCCTTGTACCACGGTATTTGATGCCCAAGATTCAGCCTACCAAGAGTCGGTCTTGCCGACCGGTGTGAAGCGCTTTGCTATCGAAGCGGCAACCAAGGATTTCTGGTATAAGTATGTGGGTCTGGAGGGCGGCATTATCGGAATGTCCAGCTTCGGTGAGTCGGCGCCCGCCGGTGAGCTGTTCAAGCATTTTGGCATCAGCTCGGCGGCCCTGGTCGCGCTAGTTGAGGCTAAACTCTAAGCCTGCCTGAGCCCTTCCCACCCCAGCCAGTTTGGCTGCGCGGTGGGTAGGCTTGATTATAGACCCCACCATTCGCTCTATCTTTGCCTCCCTGTCGCCACCCCGGGCGGGATCAACGCGTCTGTGCCCCGCCTTTTAAGGGTTCGATAAGCTCGGCTTCAAGATGAACGACACGGCCTTTACTGACCAGTTGTTGGCACTGGTTGCAGACGTAATCGCGGCAACCGCAAGCGACCAAGACCTCAAGCGGCTGTTGGCAGTCTGGACACAGATAAGTCATCTTTCCTCTCCTGTATTTAACTCTAAAAAGCATAGTGAATTGAACTGCATCTGCTCTGATATGCATCAACAGCAGGCGAGTATCTGTATCAAAATAGTGCCGCAATCAATGTTAACCCGTTGTTAACGAAACCCCTCTCTGTCAGTGTCAGCAGGGTGTAACTGTGTATAATGAAAAAGTAACAAGGTTCATGTCTTGACCGGAAGGTCAGGATTGCTTAAGGTGGTAGTGATTCCGCCCATAAGTTGCGCCGAGCGTAACGAAAACCAAAATAATATTAGAGGGGATTTTCCATGAAAGCATTATTAACGCTTGCTGCTTCGGCGGTTATCGGTTTATCTGCATCTGCGATTGCCGCAGATTTTGCGCCGGCTGTAATTTATGACACCGCGGGTAAATTTGATAAGTCCTTTAACGAAGATGTATTCCGCAATGGCGCAGAACAATTCGTTAAGGACAAGGGTATTCAGGTTCGTGAGTTTGAACCTCAGAACGAAGAGCAGCGTGAGCAAGGTTTGCGTCGCTTAGCCAGCCGTGGCCAAAGCCCGATTGTTGCGGTAGGTTTCAGTTTTGGCAGTTCAGTGGAAAAAGTTGCGGCCGAATTCCCGGACAGCCAATTTGTGATCATCGATTCGGTGGTTGACCTGCCCAACGTCCAGTCCATTGTTTTTGCTGAGCACGAAGGTTCTTTCCTCGTCGGTGCCTTAGCGGCGATGAAGTCAGAGTCGGGCACCGCAGGCTTTATCGGTGGCGTAAATATTCCATTGATTCAGAAGTTCTCGTGCGGTTTTGAGCAGGGCTTTAAACATATCAACAAGAATGGCACCGTCTATTCAGAAATGATCTCAACCGACTTCTCTGGCTTTAACGATCCAGCCGGTGGTTCAGAGCTGGCGAAAAGCCAGATCTCTAAAGGCGCTGATGTACTCTTTGCAGCAGCCGGCGGCAGCGGTAGCGGCGTTTACCAAGCGGCGAAAGACGCGGGTAAGTACGCTATCGGCGTCGACTCCAACCAAAACTATCTGATGCCGGGTACCATGTTAACTTCTATGGTTAAGAAGGTCGGACTGGCCAGCTATGAAAGCTGGGAAGCAGCTCAGGCTGGTACTTGGACGGGTGGCGTCAAGGTTCTCGATTTGGCCGCTGGCGGTGTCGATTACGCCATGGACGAGTTCAATGCGTCATTGGTAACCGCCGATATGAAGACCAAGGTAGACGCCATTAAGGCCGATATCATCTCCGGTAAGATCAAGGTTCATGATTACATGACCACTGACAGCTGCAGTTACTAAGCTCTAGCAGCTTCGAAGCGGACACAAACAGTCGTTTGTGCCCGCTTCGCACCTTATAACACCCAAGAATTCTCTATAGTTTCGGCGGCATTGATGCAGCCAGAATTAAATACTTTCCAATTATAAACATCAGGTGAGCCATGACCGCTCAGACAGCTGGTACTGCGCAACTCGCCATCGAATTACGCGGAATAGACAAGCGTTTCGGTGCTGTGCACGCGAATAAGTATATCGATCTTCAGGTTGAGAAAGGCACCATCCACGGCATAGTGGGTGAAAACGGCGCCGGGAAATCGACCCTGATGAGCATCATCTACGGTTTTTATGAGGCCGATGAAGGCCAAATATACATCGATGGCCAGCAAACTCGCATTTCTGACTCTAAAGCGGCCATCAGCGCCGGCATCGGCATGGTGCATCAACATTTCATGTTGATTCAAAATTTCACGGCACTGGAAAACGTCATACTCGGTGCCGAAGGGAGCATGTTGTTGAATGTCAGCATGGCCAAGGCGCGCGCCGAGCTAGAACGCTTGGCGCGCGAATATGGCCTAGATGTGCCCTTGGACATACCGGTCGAACGGCTGTCTGTTGGTTTGCAGCAGCGCATTGAAATACTCAAGGCGCTCTATCGCGGCGCGCGTATTTTGATCCTCGACGAGCCCACCGGTGTGTTAACGCCGCAGGAAACAGAACACCTGTTTAAGGTTTTGGCCGCGCTAAAAGAACAGGGTACAACGGTCATGTTGATTACCCACAAATTGCAGGAAATTATGGCCGCGACCGACAATGTTAGCGTGATGCGCCGTGGTGAAATGGTTGCCCATGTGGTGACGAGCGAAACCAGTCGTGAGCAGTTGGCTGAACTGATGGTCGGGCGCAAGGTGTTACTCCAGGTTGATAAGGGAGAGGCCAACCCAGGCAAGGTGCTATTGCAGGTGGATAAGCTGTCGTGGCGTGACCCGAGTGGCGTATTGCGCCTGGATCAGGTGAATTTAACCGTACGCGCGGGTGAGATTGTCGGCATCGCCGGGGTGAGCGGTAACGGTCAGTCCGAGCTGCTCGATGTCCTATCCGGTATTCGACCCTTGCAACAGGGCAGCATCACCCTAAATGGGCATCAAATCACCAACCTGGAGCCGGTTAACCCGGCCCAGGTTCGGCAGTACAAGGTCGGTCATATACCGGAAGACCGCCATAAGATGGGTCTGATCAACAGTTTTGCCGCCGATGAGGCCTTTGTACTCGGGTATCACCGCAAGGCCGAGTACAACCACCGACTCATGACCAAGCGCGAGGCCATTACCGCCGATTGTGCCGAGAAAATGGCCAAGTGGGATGTTCGCCCGCAGGATCCAGCCCTAAAAACGGCCAACTTCTCCGGGGGTAATCAACAGAAGCTGGTCATTGCTCGAGAAATGGAGCAAAACCCGGACATTCTATTAGTGGGTCAACCCACGCGTGGGGTCGATATCGGTGCCATCGAAGCGATTCACCAGCAAATTATCGGTATGCGCGACGCGGATAAGGCCGTGCTGTTAGTGTCGGTCGAATTGGAAGAGATCATGAGTTTAGCCGACCGTATTCTGGTGATGTTCGATGGCAAGATTGTCGGCGAAATTCCGGCTCAAATGGCCACCGAAACCATGCTGGGGCTAATGATGGCCAATATCCTGCCCGATGAAGTCAGGCAGTTGCAGAGCGGAGCGCAGTCATGAGCCAGGCGAGAATTCCAGGCTGGATCTATGTTGTGGTGATCCCGTTGATTAATATTTTTCTGGCTGCCCTGGCCGCGGCCTTTGTCTTCTGGTACATCGACGTCAGTCCAATAGAGGCCGTTGTCGCCATGGCTAGGGGCGCCTTTGGTGATTCTTATGGCCTAGGCTACACGCTCTACTATACCACCAGCTTTATCTTCACCGGTCTCGCCGTTGCCGTGGCATTCCATTGCGGCCTGTTTAATATTGGAGTCGAAGGACAAGCCTATATGGGCGCTTTGGGCCTAGGCCTGGTCTGCCTGTATCTCGGCGGCAAGATTCCCTTTATTCTGTTGCTACCTCTAAGTATCACCGCCGCGGGCCTGTTTGGTGGCCTATGGACGCTGATACCCGCCTGGTTGCAGGGCTACCGTGGATCGCACATCGTGATTACCACCATTATGTTTAACTTTATCGCCACGGCGGTGATGAGTTATCTGCTGGTCGAGGTGTTGAAGCCTAAGGGCAGTATGTCGGTTGAGAGTGCCGTGTTCGATCCAGCCAGTTGGTTGCCGAAGATGTATGAGGTGTTTGCTTATTTCGGCTTCTCCATTTTGCGCTCGCCCCTCAATGTGTCTATTTTTTGGGCCTTGCTGTGCACCGTTGCCGTCTACTTCTTTATCTGGCGCAGCCGCTGGGGGTATGAGATTAGAGCCCTCGGTCAGAACGCCAGCGCAGCGGAATACGCCGGTATTTCACCCGGGCGCACCATTATTATGGCGATGATGGTCTCTGGTATCTTGGCCGGCTTTTTTGCCCTCAATGTTGTTCAGGGCGAAGCCCATCAAATAAAATTCGGCCTGGTAAACGGCATGGGTTTCACTGGCATTGCGGTGGCCTTAATGGGCCGTAATCATCCCTTCGGTATCGTGTTGGCCAGTTTACTCTTTGGTTTTCTGTATCAGGGTGGCAGTGAATTGCAGTTTGAATACGGCGTTGACCCGCGGATCATCATTATCCTCCAGGGCTTGGTGATTCTGTTTTCCGGTGCACTGGAACATATGATGAAACACCCGATCGAGCGGGCATACCTTGCCCTAAGCCAAAAGTTCCAGCAACAAACCGTGGCGGAGGGCTGATCTATGGATACCTTTAACAGCCTAATCTTGATCCTCGATGCCACCCTGCGAGTCGCCACACCATTGATTTTCGCCGCCCTGGCCGGGATGTTCTCGGAGCGTGCCGGTATTGTTAACATCGCCTTGGAAGGCAAAATCTTGGCCAGTGCCTTTGGCGGCGCAGCCGCGGCCTATGTGACTAACTCGCCTTGGCTGGGCCTGGTGGCGGGCGTTGCGGTGGGTATCGTGTTTGGTCTGATGCATGCTTTCGCCACCGTGACCCATAACGGTGACCAGGTCGTGTCGGGCATGGCGTTAAATATTCTGGCTGCCGGTTTGACCGCTGCCTTAGGCAACTACTGGTTTCGTCAGGGCGGTAACACGCCGAACCTGGTCGATCAGGTCAATGGCATTGATGCGCGTTTCAACCCAATAACCCTGCCCTTTGCCGATCAGCTCGCCGATGTGCCGATTATCGGTGGCCTCTATTCTGAGCTGTTAAGCGGTCACTTTATTCTAGTCTATCTTGCGCTGGTGGCCGTGCCGGCCTGTTGGTGGCTGATGTTTCGCACGCGTTTCGGTTTGCGCCTACGGGCAGTGGGCGAGAACCCATCGGCGGTCGATACGGCGGGCATATCGGTCGTCAAGATGCGCTATCTTGCTCTCATTATCTGCGGCGCCATGGCAGGTCTGGCGGGCGTGTATCTGTCGGTGGCGGTCACAGCGCAATTTATTCCCAATATGAGTGCCGGTAAGGGCTATATGGCCTTAGCTGCCTTGATTTTTGGCAAGTGGCATCCGCGTGGCGCGCTGCTGGCCTGTCTGATGTTCGGTATTTTGCAGGCGATTGCCGATCGGTCCCAGGGCGCGACCCTGGGTGGCTTTGCGATACCGGTACAGCTCATTGAAGCCCTGCCCTATATTCTCACCGTGGTACTACTCGGTGGCTTTATCGGTAAGGCGGTGGCGCCTAAGGCGATTGGCAAGGCCTACACCAAAGAACGTGAATAGTACGGCCCCCATCATGGTGCAATCGCACTAAGCGATTGCGCCATGGCTTAAGTATTTTGCCAGCATCCAAGGCCTGATTTGGGCAACGCTGAAGTAAGCCCGCTGAAGGTAGTCCCGGCGGGTGCTATTTTCTTGTGAGGATAGACCCATGCACCAAAGCACTATTCCAGTACTCGACCTATCGAGATTTCAGCATGACAAGGACGCTTTCGTTGCCGATCTCGGCGCCGCGTATCAGGCCTGGGGTTTTGCCGGCATCACGCACCATGGCATTGATACGGCGGTGATTCGAGATGCGTTGGCGGCCAGCGCCGAGTTTTTCAGCCTGCCCGATGCCGCCAAGAAACAATACTTTTATGACAATGGCGGCACCCGCGGCTATACCCCTTTCGGAACCGAAATTGCGAAAAATGCCACTTTCGTGGATATGAAAGAATTCTGGCATGTCGGTCGCGATATCACCGGCACACCGCCTTTCCCCCAATTAACGGCCAATGTTTGGCCCATCGAAGTACCGGCGTTCAAACCGGCGATGCAGGCCCTGTTTATTGCCTTAGATCGAATGGCCAACGAGTTGTTGCAAGCCTTCGCCCTATTCTTGGGTGAAGCCGAAGACTACTTTTTAAACCGCGTTCAATGGGGTAATTCGATCCTTCGGCCCCTGCATTACCCGCCCATCACCGATCCGAGCCTACCCAATGTTCGTGCCGGTGCGCATGAAGATATAAACCTGATCACGCTCTTAGTTGGCTCTGAACAAGAGGGTCTGGAGGTGTTGAGCAACACCGGCGAATGGACGGGTATTTCGATGATTGAGGGCACCATCATCTGTAATGTCGGGGATATGCTGCAGCGTCTGTGCAACCATCGCTTGCCGTCAACTACCCACCGAGTGGTTAATCCTAAGGGGCCGGCCGGAAAGATCTCGCGCTATTCGATCCCCTTTTTCGTCCATCCCAATCCGGATATGTCACTCGACGCCCTGCCGCAATGCGTCTCCGCCGAAAACCCGAAACGCGACGAAGCGATTCTGGCGCACGACTATCTGATGCAACGCTTACGTGAAATTGGTTTGGTGAAGTAGATAAGGCTGGCG
>NZ_CEYAVF010000001.1:137488-141153 GCF_982785585.1 Reinekea sp.
TAAAACCTCTATAAGCCTCCCGTTAAGGGAGGTTTATTGCGCCATGGCGCACCGATGCCCGGCCTGAAGCTGAGCTTCAGTCATAAAACCTCTATAAGCCTCCCGTTAAGGGAGGTTTATTGCGCCATGGCGCACCGAGGTTTTATCCCTTCATGCTCTTGAAGAATTCGTCGTTGCTTTTGGTTTGCTTGAGCTTACCAATGAGGAATTCTATCGCGGCGACGTCTTCCATCTCGGCTAGCAGTTTGCGCAAAATCCACATACGTTGCAGTTCCGACGCAGAGGTCAGGCGTTCTTCACGACGGGTGCCGGAACGGCGAATGTTGATCGATGGGAAGATGCGCTTCTCGGCAATTTTACGATCCAAATGCACTTCCATGTTGCCGGTGCCTTTGAATTCTTCGTAAATCACTTCATCCATCTTCGAGCCAGTATCGACCAGCGCTGTCGCGATAATGGTGAGAGAGCCACCTTCTTCGATATTACGCGCCGCACCAAAGAAACGCTTTGGACGTTCTAGGGCGTTGGCGTCAACACCACCAGTGAGTACCTTGCCGGAGCTCGGTACAATGGTGTTGTAGGCGCGCGCTAAACGGGTTATGGAGTCGAGCAAAATAATTACGTCGGCCTTGTGTTCAACCAAGCGCTTAGCCTTTTCGATCACCATTTCGGCGACTTGAACGTGACGCGCGGGTGGCTCATCGAAGGTCGATGCAATCACTTCGCCGCGCACCGAGCGTTGCATCTCGGTCACTTCTTCTGGGCGTTCGTCGATCAGCAGCACCATCAGATGGGCGTCCGGGCAAGCTCGTGAAATTGCCTGCGCGACGTTTTGCAACATGATGGTTTTACCGGCCTTGGGCGGTGATACGATCAAACCCCGTTGGCCTTTACCGATCGGCGACGCCAAGTCCAGAATTCGTCCGGCCATGTCTTCAGTCGCACCATTGCCGGATTCCAGCGTCATACGCTCATCTGGAAACAGCGGGGTGAGATTCTCAAACAAGATTTTATTTTTCGCGTTTTCCAAAGGCTCAAAGTTGATCTTATCAACTTTCAACAATGCGAAATAACGTTCACCCTCTTTCGGTGGCCGAATCTTACCTTCTATGGTATCGCCGGTACGCAAATTAAAGCGCCGAATCTGACTCGGTGAGACATAAATGTCGTCTGGGCCGGCCAAATAGGATGCGGTTGCGGAACGTAAAAAGCCGAAGCCGTCCTGCAAAATCTCGAGCACACCGTCACCGTAAATGTCTTCACCACTTTTGGAATGACGTTTGAGTATGCTAAATATTAAATCCTGCTTTCGCGTTCGGTTGATGTTTTCACAACCCATTTCTTTGGCAAGGTCTAACAGTTCGGGTACAGCTTTAGTTTTTAAGTCGCTCAGATTCATAGATTATAGGCTTGACGTGGGACGAGCTCAGAGGCTCTGGGGTTGGATTGAGGGGGTTTTTTTTGTTCGATTAACGAACAATATAGGCGCTGTTTCAGGAGGTGTCCAGAACTTATTTGAAATTAGGCGCCCTAGGCGCCTAACCCCAAGGATCAACTATTGCTTTGGATGAATTCAAGCAATTGGGATTTTGACAAGGCGCCAACCTTAGTCGCGGCGACTTCGCCACCCTTAAAAATCATTAGCGTTGGGATGCCTCGGATGCCATATTTAGGCGGCGTATTTGGATTGTCGTCGATGTTTAACTTAGCGACAACCAGCTTTCCGGCGTATTCGTCAGCAACTTCTTCGAGCACGGGTGCAATCATTTTGCACGGGCCACACCATTCAGCCCAGTAGTCGACCAATACGGGATGTTCGTTACGTAGTACGTCGTTTTCGAAGCTGTCATCGGTCACACTAAGGATATTTTCGCTCATTGGGCAATAGATTCTTTAAGGAGTGAGTAACTCAGTTTACGGATTCACATCGATCTGTCCAACCTTTGAATCGAAAAACTGTGGGACGCTGTAGGGGTCTTTTTGGCACAATGGCCTGTCAATCGGCTATTGTGCCGATCAAGCCGGGACATTGCCCGGTGTGATCTTCAGCCCGCAGTGACTGCCTAGGCCAGAAGTCTGGCCGCGGCAACAGCCGAGTAAGTCAAAATGCCATCGGCCCCGGCTCGTTTAAAAGCAAGCAGGCTTTCCATCATTACCTCATCTCGGTTGATCCAGCCGTTCTGGGCTGCGGCCTGTAACATGGCGTATTCACCGCTGACTTGGTAGGCAAAGGTCGGCGCGCCAAATTCCTGTTTTATGCGCCAGACAATATCCAGATAGGCCATGCCCGGCTTCACCATAACCATATCAGCGCCCTCTTGAAGATCTAAACCCACCTCATGAATGGCCTCGGCACTGTTGGCCGGGTCCATTTGATAGGTGGTTTTGCCACCCTTACCCAAATTGCTGGCAGAGCCGACGGCATCGCGAAACGGACCATAGAAGCTCGACGCGTACTTCGCCGAATAAGCCATGATCAGAGTGTTGACGTGAGATGTTTGTTCCAACGCCTGACGGATAGCGCCAATGCGGCCGTCCATCATATCGCTCGGCGCGATTACATCTGCGCCGGCCTGGGCATGAGACAAAGCCTGTTTGACCAGAATCGTGGTGGTCAGATCATTTAAGACATAACCCTGCTCATCGACAATGCCATCCTGGCCATGGCTGGTGAAGGGATCGAGAGCGACGTCGGTCATAATACCGAGTCCGGGGTAGGCCGCCTTTAAGGCGCGCACGGCCCGTTGCGTCAAGCCTTCCGGATTAAAGGCCTCCTCGGCGTGCTCGGATTTCAGCTCTGCTGGCGTGACTGGGAACAGCGCGAGCATCGGGATGCCAAGTGCGACCCATTCTCCAGCCCGTGCTACTAGCAGATCGATCGACAGGCGATCGACCCCTGGCATGGAAGCAACCGGTTGGCATTGGTTTTCGCCGTCTAAAACAAACACCGGATAAATCAAATCATCGACGCTCAATAGGTTTTCGCGCACCAGGCGGCGGGAAAAGTCTTGGGCTCGTAATCGACGTAAGCGGGTAGCAGGAAAAGCACGCATGGCATTGGCTCTCTAGTGGTATCTGGTTGAAGTGGGGTCTAGCCTAACGATCCGTCAAATAAAGCGCAAAACTAATCACGCGGGGGGCTTTTCAACTGGGTGCAGGCGTCGAGTGAAACGGCTACAATGGCGCCGATTATTCATTGTAGAGCACCCCATGGCTGATTCACACGAAGCGAAGTCCAACGACGAGACCACCCATTTCGGCTACAAGACGGTAAAAGCTGACGATAAACAGAAGATGGTCGCCGATGTGTTCCATTCTGTTGCCGGCAAATACGACCTGATGAACGACGTTATGTCATTCGGCGTTCATCGGTTATGGAAGCGCTATACCATCGAGATGTCGGGTGTCCGTACGGGTAACCGAGTGCTCGATATAGCCGGCGGTACCGGTGACCTGTCATACGCCTTTGCCAAACGAGTCGGGCCAGAAGGTCAGGTGGTGCTCGCCGACATCAATGCATCGATGTTGCAGGTTGGGCGCGATCGCCTTGCGGATCGAGGCATCGCCGGCAACCTTGAGGTAGTCCAGGCCAATGCTGAAGCCCTGCCCTTTGCCGACAATGAATTCGATGTCGTGACCATCGCCTTTGGCCTGCGCAATGTGAC